>VXRD01000163.1 GCA_009838845.1 Gemmatimonadota bacterium
GTCTATTCGTCTATTCGTCTATTCGTCTATTCGTCTATTCGTCTATTCGTCTATTTCCGAGTTGACCAGATGTACGGGTGCTTTTCCCGTCAGGACTCGCCGCGCTTCCCAGGCGGCTTTTTTTTGCAATTCAACGAGCGATTCTTCGGAATAAAAAGCCGAGTGCGGGCTGTGAATTACCCGATCTGTGTGGATTAAACGATCTTCTGTTTCGGGCGGTTCCTGGCACCGCACGTCGAGGGCAGCACCCGCAAGGGTGTTATTTTTCAGTGCCGCGAGGAGTGCTGCTTCATCGATAATATCGCCCCGCGATGTGTTGATCAAACACGCTGTTGGCTTCATTTTTGCGAGATTATCGGCATTGATCAAGCCTCGCGTTTCATCGGTAGATGGGCAGTGAAGCGATACGAAATCCGATGTGCGAAGCAGGGTGTCCAGATCCGCGAATTCGACGCCACAGGCGCGCGCTTGTTCCGGTGTCAAAGACCGCGAGTAGGCCAACACATGTAGCCCAAAAGCCCGGGCGCGGGGAACGACCTGGCGCGCGATTTGCCCAAAGCCAATCAAGCCGAGTACCTGTCCCGTTAAACGCCGCAGGGGCAAGCCGGCCTGGATATCCCAGGTGCCGCTGCGAATGAGCCGATCAAATTGCGCGACTTTGTGCGAAAGCCCCAATAGCAGGGCCATGGTTTGCTCGGCTACGTCGATAAAACAATAATCGGGTACATTGGCTACGGGAATGCCCTGTTTGGTTGCATAGGCTACATCGATATTGTCCAGTCCTACGCCGTATCGCACGATTATTTTCAGATCGGGCAATGCAGATGCGATAACCGCGCGCGTTGTTTGCGCCCAGCAGGTCATGATGCCACAGCACCCCTGCGCCAATTGGACAAGTGTTCCTTCTTCGCCATTGGGTGCGGGAATGAGTTCGGCACCGATTTCACTCAGGACACTTTTTTCGACGTCTAAATTTGCCCAGGCATAATCTGTCACCAGAATTTTCACGCGTTATCTCCCGGTGAGGATTGGCAAAATCGCATTACAATATCGTATAAAATGCGCGTTGCAAAGACGAGGTTTTCGACTGAGATGCGTTCGTTATGACCGTGTATCAGATTCATTTCTTTTTCTTCCTGCACCTGTCGGTGGGGCATAAATCCGTAAACCTGTACATGGGGCCAGCGGGGGCAAATATGCTTGGCGTCTGTGCCTCCGGTCATCAGCGCGGGGACTACGGTGGCGTCTGGGTCTCGTTCTGCCATTACATGGACGATGGTTTCATATAGGGGCGAATCTGTACTGGCTTCTAAAGGTGGGCTGTATTGATCTACGATGAGGTCGATTTCATCGCCAATCGAGGTTCGAATTTCGGCTTCAAAGCTTTTGTCGGTCTGACCGGGCGCGAGCCGACCATCGATCCGCGCAGTTGCTTCAGCGGGGATGACATTGATTTTGTTGCCCGCTTCGAGGATTGTTGGAGAGACTGTATTGTGCAATAGGGCGCGCAGTGAGGCGATCATATCTGGCGCGAGGGGCAGCTTTTGCAATGCGTTCTCGCTGTCTGTCTCATCGAGTACGCGGCGCAACTGTTGTGCGGTCTCATCGTCCTGTGTCGCTGCTATGCCTTCTAAAAACGCGCGCAGTGTTTTAGAGGGGTGCATTAGAAGTTTTGCCTGTCCCAAAGCAGCAATGGCGCGGCTGAGTTTGACGACTGCATTGTCGCGGTGTGGACGGGAGCCGTGTCCTGGGCGTCCTTTTGCTTTCAGGCGAAAGCGAAAAATGCCCTTTTGTCCCGTTTGGCACGTATAAAAGTGTTTTCCATTTACATAAAAATCACCGCCTCCACCTTCCGTCAATACGTATTTTGCATTGACTTGTTCGGGATGGTGATCGATGAGCCAACCAATGCCGTGGTTTCCTCTGCCCGCTTCTTCATCTGCGGTTGCCGCATAGATTACGTCGCGGTTTAGGGTTATGCCCTGTCGTTTTAAGAGCAAGAAGACCATGAGTTCTGCCGCGACCATGTTTTTCATGTCCAGTGCGCCGCGCCCCCAGATATAGCCGTTGTGCAATTCTCCCCCAAAGGGGTCGCGCGACCATTTATCGGGTTCTACGGCGACGACATCTGTATGTCCCAATAGCATGAGCGCGGGTGCGTTTCCACCTTTTAAGCGCGCTGTGACATTTCCGCGTCCGGGTTCTGATTCTGTGATCGTGGGGTCAATGCCCTCGCGCTTCAATATATCGGCAATATAATTTGCACACAGGATTTCATTGCCGGGGGGATTGGTCGTGTTACACCGAATCAGGTGCTGTAAGAAATTCGTTACTTCTTTTTCGATGTGGTGCCAGTCTATGGTCATTGTTTTAACTTTCAGGCGAGTTCATCTATGGTCCAGTCCGCAAGGAGGGTAAATTGGAGGGTGTCCAGTTCAAAGCCATAACCAAATGGTGCTTCGACGACGCTTTCTACGTTGAGTGTGCCATTGTGTACATTTAGAATGGGAAAGCCCCGCGCGTGTTGGCGATAAAGGGTGCTGTGATGCGCGAGTACCTGTTTTTGTATGGTTTCGGGATACATGTCCAATCCCGCAAAATAGTGATGTCCGTTGCGTTCTGAGTGATCTACGCCCAATACAGCGAGTACAGCGAGGTCCTGTAACAGAGCCACGGGGCCGACATTGGCGAGGTCTTCACTGCTTAAGACATAAGTTCCCGAGGGGTCGCGTTGTTGGCGATGGGCTATTAAGCACGCATTGGCAATGCCCTTGAAAATGCCTTTACAATTTTTGTGGCTCGTGCCCACGTAGCCGCAATCCAATGCCTGTGTTGCACTGTCGAGCGCGCCGTCCGATTCGTCGATGATCATCGGGGGGCGGTCGGTCCAATCTGTCAATACGGCTTTGACTGTTGCACTGAGCGCCATATCGCGATGAAGCGGTTGTTCGACAAAGATCAGTCCTTCCATAAAAGACGAGAGCACAGTATCGCCTTGAATGGTGTTCCAGAGTTTTCTAAAGGGTTCGACTTCTGTGTACTGTTCGTTGCCGTCGAGTGTGAAGGCGCATTGATCGGGCATCAGGCCCGCGATTTGCCGAAGGCGAGCAAGGTCCTGTTCTGCATCTCCGCACAGTTTAATTTTCAGGTGTGTCAATTGATAGGCTTCGATATTTGCAGCCAATGACTGCGGCAGGCCATCATCTACGCGATCTTCGTCTGCAATGTCTGCATCGGTCAATGGATCGGCGAGGCCCACGGTGTGTCGCACGGTGATTGATCGTCGCGCCGCGTGTGGCAAGAGGTCGCCGGGGGCATTGCCGTGCAATTCGCTGTGGATGTCAGATAGGCGAATGCCCAATGCATTTTCTTTTATAGCGTGTGCAAATGTCACGCCTTTTGCCCTGCAAAAGGCGTCGATTACTGCGCGTTCGATCATGCTGACGCCGAATGACCACAGGAGCGGCGGATAGGCCGTTGTTTTTGCCCACGCGCGCTGTTTGGCATAAATCGTCTGCCAGAGATCGAATACCGATTTTTCTGCATCGCTGTGCAGGGCAATATCACAGGCATTTTGGATAACGGTGAGCATTTCATCCAGATCGGATTCAAATGGCGCATCTGGATTTTTGGTGAACCACTTTGGCGGCAGTCCCTCTGCAGCCAGTCCAATTTCTGTTTTTCCATCGACTTTGACCCTCGCCCGCACAAATAAATGGGGCAATGCCACGAGCGATGCTATTCCGTATTTAAACGGGAATCGCGTATGCATGTTCAAGACGTTGAGATCGATTTTCTCTACTGATATACTCATTGAGATGATTCCTTATTAAATACTGTGTCCCAGTCGATGCGTCCGGTGAATTGCATGACAGCGAATAAGGTCGCAATGCACAAGAAGGTGACGGCCAGTCCGGTATAGCCGGGGAAGAAAAAGGTGTAGGAAAAGAGCACGAGATAGACAAATTGTCCCAGGCCGATTTCGACAAATGCCAGGCGCGTGCCCAGGACCAGCCTCATGTACGAAATGACGAGGACAATGGAGACCGCCGAAGATAGGACAAAGGCATAGTGGATGATCAGGTGGTCAACCAGATAAGCCAGTAGCAGGTGAAAACTAAAGAAGGCAGCACCGATGAAGAAATAGTGCATCGGGTGCAGGTCGAGGCCGCGCACTATGGAAAAGATAAAGAGCAAAAAGAAAAAAAGAAAGAGGGAGATGGGGGCGGCGGCAACGACTTTGCCGACCCAGGGTCCGGGATTGAGACGGGCCGGGAGGATCATTCCCAGGTCAATGCCGGTGAGGAGATGATTGTATTTCCACGTCAGGGTCCAGGCGTCGCCATCGCGGGTCCTCGAGGTGGGAGACATGCTATCTGGGGGAAAGTCAATGGCAGCGAAGTCCGTATGCATCGCCAGTTCAAAGTCCGATACCTGATTGACGTGGTCCCCAAAACTGTATCGCCATTGGTCCAGGCCCTGGGAGTGATAGGAGAGATCAATGGAGAGTTCCTGCCCGGGTGATAGTTCGATGGGTTGGATTAAATGACCGTTGCGGATTGGGAGTTCGGCAATGGATTGACCGTCAACGGTTAAAGTGAAGTCGTCGTACACTGCGTGCGGGGCGGGTAGTTCCAGGTCGAAGGACAGGTGCCGGTTCTGGTCGGTGGGGTTGATCAGGGTGTAAGAGGCTGCGAATTGCACCTGATAGGTGGAATACCACAGCAAGCCTTTGCGCCGGTGTTCCAGAGATAGGTCAACTTCAATGCGACTGGCTTTCAGGTTCAGGAAGTGTTTCTCATCTACTGTGCGTGAGACAGACTCGCCGTCGATAGTTTCGATATGGGTGACGCGTTCCAGCCAGTAGATTTGCGGTGCTCGCTGGGTCTGCGCCGTGCCCCAGAGTTGCCCAACAGCACTTTTGAGCTTGTCGTCCTGTTCCTCTGTGCGTATGTGGACGGTGGCACTCAGAATAATCCAGCCTACTGCGATGCAGAAAAAGATGATGCCAATGGCGATGATGCGTTTGACCATGAAATTCTCCTTTGTGTGGTGTCTGTAACTGTCTTCTGTCTGTGCTGTTTATACACGCCATTGGTCAGAGCGTTCTTTCAGATTGCATTTTTTTAGTATGATAAATTCCTTTATAGTGCTCGTCCGATTGCGATGCCGATCCAGCACCCCGCGATGCAGAGGGTGACACTTAAGAGGATGTTCAGCAATGCGAGTGCAGGGTGGTTCGTTTCCAGCAGGTGCAGGGTTTCGATGGAAAAGGTCGAAAAAGTGGTGAATGCCCCCAGGAGGCCTATTAGCAGACCATCGCGCCAGGGCATGTCCATATATTCAGACAGGCATACGTAAAGGAGCCCCATGAGGATCGATCCGGTGACGTTGACCGTGAGCGTGCCATAGGGAAAGCCGCGTCCGAACAGGATGTGTATGCTCATGGACATGCCGTAGCGCAATAAGGCTCCCAGAGCACCCCCACCAGCTATGAATAGTAGTTGCGCCACTTTACTCGTCGCTGCTGCGTAGCAGAGATATGCCCGTTGCGCCCAAAAGTAGCGGGAGGCTGGCGTCGATGAGTATCCACACGAGGGATACGGTTTCTTCTCCTATCGCGGTAAATGCATCACTGTGGAGATTGAAATAGTTCCAGAAGAACAGGATGCCGACGAATAATAAGCCGTAGAACTGGATGTTGGCGGCGAGGTATTCGCGGGTAATCGCGTCGCCACCAGCGACGCCTTTCTTGCGGATGTATCCGAATATCAGGCCCAGAATGATTGATAGAATCATTAACAGATTCAAGATGTTCCAAAATGGACTGTATGGCTGCCCGTCGCTGGAGGCGTGATAGAGCGGTTCTACTACGGTGTGGATGGCAACCGCCACCCCTACAATAGTGAGAATTGCACCGACTATTTGCTTGAGCATGATAAGCTCCTTCCCAATTTGAGGATGGTTATTCGTCAGATCTGGCCTGGTCCATAGAAGAAAAAAAGCCCAGAGTCCAACGCTTTCTTTTTTCATGATGCCAAAGTTTTGCGTGTCTGGCAAGAGGTTATGGGGGTGGTTCACACTTCGGGAATCGCCAGCGCTGGAAGCGGTTGGGGCGGTCGCTGTGCGGCGATGGCGGCGGCCTGTTCGTCAGGGGTGAGGGGGACGAATCGCTCGGCTGAGTTGAGGACTTTTGGCAACAGGCTGATTTCGCCGCAAGTGGGGGCGGTGTGTACCGGCTGGGACAGGACCCACCACAGGGAACGGTCAATGGCTTTTTGTTCCCGGTGCGGATCGTACCAGGTGTTGCAGTCTTTTGAATTTTCACCCCAGCCGCCGCGTGCGATCATTTTGATTGTTTGGATGCCGATGTCGCGTGCATTTGCTTCGGCGAGTAGTGCTTCGGCGTCCCGGCGATAATTCGCGTCTCGCATGCTTGCGGGGTTCAGTGGGAACATGACGGTGTCGAAGTCGAAGCGGCTCAGGCTTTCCAGGATGGTACTCGGTACCTGCGGTCCGTGCCCGGTGATGCCCAGCCATCTGGTCAAGCCCTGTTCACGCATTTCTATCAGGGTTTCGAGTGCGCCGCCCGATGCGGTGGCTTTGTCAAGTTCGGGGATGGTGCCGACTGAATGGAGTTGGAACAGGTCGAAGTTTTCGACGTTTAGTCGCTTCATCATTTGTTCCACGTCCCGCCAAGCTTCGTCGCGCGTGCGATCGGTTGTTTTTGCGCCGAGGAATACGTCGTCCCGTATGTCGGGCATCCACGGGGCTACGCGTTCCATCGCGTGTCCATAGCTCGGTGCTATGTCGATGTGGTTTACGCCGTGGTCGAGGATGAGTTGTATGGCGCGGTCTGCTTCGTCTTGATCTACATATCCAACCGAGAATGTGCCAAAGGTCGCTACTGTACTCCGATGGCCAGTGCGGCCAAGGGTTCGTTTTTGCATGGATTATCCTTTCTGATAAATATCAATTCGTTAATTTCCTTCAAGCTCTGCCGCGAGTTGCGCCAACCACGCATCCACGTCCGCGGGAATATCCAGCGGTCGTCTGACCATATTTATCTGCGGATATCCGCCCGCCTCCTGCTGGCTATCTATCATCCGACCTTTGCGTTCGAGAAACTCGCGTATAATACGCTGATCAATTCCATCGCGATCCTTCGGACGCGCACCCGCGCTTTGTACTACATGTTCTAAAACCGCTGATGCGGGTAATGGAGTGATGTTGCCCCAGATGGGCTTCTCTTCCAAAATGCGGATATTGCCCGAGGTCAAAGGCACATTAGTTCCTGTTCTATCCAGCGCGATATTATCCTCGAGATAGGCATCGCCCTTTGAGGATACCAGTGCCAATCCCGACCGGGTATTTCCACCGTGAATCATCACGTTGCCCACCACGCTCACGCGCGCATTTTGCGGAACGAGATTGGTATCGCTAAATTCAGCATCTGAAAAACTCAGTTGAATCGCCCGAGTCCCCGGGTTGTAGATCAAATTGTTCACGATCACCCCGGTTGTAAATGCCTTGAAATACGGGTTGCGATTTGCATTGTGGGCATACAAATTGCCGATGATGGCGATTTCTCGACAGAAGTCGTGAATCAGCGATCCCATGGAGTGCGGACCTTTGCTGTGGGATGCATCATTCAGGCATTCGGCGATAATGCAATTGACAAATGCGATGCGACGAGAAGTCGCATCTGGTCCCTCGGTATTTGGACCAGATGCGCTCAAATTTTCATCTACTGCCCATGAAATAGAACAGTGATTGATCAACACATTGTACGCATCACTACCCGCTGTGGAGATGCCATCTGGCTCCCATCCACTTCTTTTTGCTTCGCCCGCATCACCTGGGCGTACCCGAATATGCTGTAAAATTACATCGTGTGTCTGTATGAAAATTGCACCGCGAATGATGGTAATGCCCGGACTCGGTGCGGTTTGTCCAGCCACTGTCACAAATGGCTCGCGAATGTTCAACCGCGTTTTGTTCAGATCAATTACCCCTCCCACTTCGAATACCACAATACGCGAGCCCGATGCAGATAGCGCCGCATTCAGTGATCCCTGTCCACTCGCCAATAGATTTGTCACCCGAATGACCCTGCCCCCGCGTCCTCCAGGCGTGTTCATCCCGAAATCGCTGGTCTGATTTTCCGTAATATCAAAGCGGTGTGTATCCAGACCGCTATCCGTGGGATTATCTCCATTTTCTGGTTCTGTGGGTTTATTTCCACCACACGCGATAAGCGCGATAAATGCATATAGCGCGATTTTTTGGATTAAATTCATAACGCGATTCCCCTCACGGGTAATCTTTATTGTCTCAACGCCAGCGTTCTTCAAAAACTGAGATCGCGGTTTGCGCTGCCAACATAGATGTTTGCACGCGCTCCTGATAACCGCCCTGCATGGTCATTCCCGTCTCAATTGTAAATGACGGACCGTATTGATGCGCTCCGTAATCGGCCAGATTCAGGCCCTCTCCCCGCTCCTGGGCGATCAACCAGAATACGCCGCGTTCTCCTATCTCAAAAAACGATCCGGGCGAATAACCTTCTGGCGCGAGTTTGGCTCCGGAATCGGCAACTGCCCGAATTATTGCATCTGCCATCCGCTTTTCCCATATTTCATCATCCTCATTGCGCTGGTGGCGGGCAGAGAACCAGAAGCCATCTCCTCCGTATTCGTGCAGGTCCAGTGTCAGTCCAGGTTGAATTTTAGCCATCAAATTGCGCGTGCAACGCGGTTCCACTGGCGACCACGCCGTATCGTGAAAGCGATTGATGTGCAATACTTCGCCTTCTGGGCTTACAATCAGGGTATATGCTCTCTGGCAGAGGGCAGTGCCTTCAATGCCTTCGGCACGCGATGGAAAGAAAATGCGCCGTCCAAAGAGCGGTTTTAGAAAATCGACCCCTGTTTCGAATTTTCCAAAAATTCCCTCAGTCGAATACCCGTATTCGCCTATAATTGCGATTATTGTTTCACCTTCTTCGTAGAGTACCACGCCGTGTGCTCGTAGAATTTTCTCGACATCTTCTACGGAGTTTAACTCCGGCTCTTCGCCGAGGCTCAAGCTCAGCGCGTACGCGTATCCGTTCATTCCCATTGGATCGCGGGTGGGTATCACATAGACCTGATGCTCTGTGTCGAGTGCGTCCATAAGTCCCATTGCTGCTCCGACCCCGGCCTGTTCTGTTGAATGGCTACCCGCACTGATAAAAATAGCCGGTGTTTTTTCTCCTCCAGTTCTGATACATACCAGCGGCGATCCATCCGGCGTATGTCCGAGTACCTGGGATGGATAGCCTTTCTGTTCAATTCGCTGCAGGAGATCTGTATATCGATCAAAGATCTGCATGTGAAATCCCTCTCTATTTTAAGGCGCAACATGCGCCCAGGCAGAATTTAAGATTCTGACTTTGTCGCAAGTAATCGCGGGATAGTCCCGCACGGTAATCGCGTTTTCTGTGGCCGATGCAATTTCAAAACCGGTCTGAGGTGACTCTCCAGCGAGTAAATAAGAGCCTATGACTGCCTGTGGGTTTTGCAATGGTTTTTCGAGATGAAATACACTTTCCTCCACCGACTGGACTTTCAGAGTGGTGCTCGCCTCTGTGAGTGAAATTTTCAGATTGCCATATGTCAATACTGTGCCGTTCAGCAAATAGCCTTGCACGCCTTGATCATTTACCGATACAAACGCAAATTGCGCGGCAGCGGTTACGGGACCGAATTGTCGCTCTTGTTGGTCTTTCGTCGAAATAATATAATCGGTGCGGTCCAATAGTTTTACTTCAATTGCGAGAACGCCGATGTCTGGCTCATCTGCGAGCAACCGCGCGCTGAGTAGTGGAGAAGCTCCGGTTTTGTAGGGCGCAATTACAGCGGCGTACTGGCTTGCAAGTGTATCATTGCCATCCTCGGCGCGGTTTTCTGCGAAAATTTGTCTGATCGATGGTTTTTCCAGTTCCTCAGGTGTTCCAACCCGCCAGCCGGGCGCATCTGCAAGAATAATGCGGTCTGGTACATTTAACAACATCAGATCCAGATTCACATTCCGAAATTGCCACGTAAATGTGGTCGGTCCCTGGGGCGCGATTGCCTGCGGATTTTCGAGCCACATATCCCAGGTGTCTCCTAAAACTACTGTCTGTGGCGATGGCGTTGCCGGGTTCATGCCTATTGGTGAGCCATTGCAGTGAAAATTGTATTGATGGACTCGACCGCCTTTGACCCTGAAAAGATCCACACTATAGGTTTGTCCTTCCGGCGTTGTCACCATCGCGCAGGTGCGTCGATATTCCTGACACTGGGGGTACACATTCACGCCCGAGGCCTGTACGACTTCAATGCCGGGTGCTGTGCCAAATAACTCCAGGTTGGAACCGCAAGCCCCGTTGTTCTGCTCTTCTTCATCGACTACCACCAGGTTGTGCGATAGACTGCTTTTTACCCAAACTTGTCCGCTGCGGCCGTCTGGGAGTTGCTGGCTACTGCCGGAAAAATAACCGCGATCCGAGGCGAGTTCCTCCCCATAAGCGTAATAGCTCAGGCTCAAGATATCTTGCTGCCGGTGACTGGTTTGCAAGGTCCACTGGTGCTCATTGCCGTTTAAATAAAGCGCGGTGTCATCTCGACCGCCGCGCAAGACGCCAACATGCCAGCCGGGGAACCACTCGGTATGCAGGGGTAGTGCCGTTGACTCTGATTGCAGATCATGAGGACGGTACCACAGCGCGTACTCTCCGCCTTTTTCGGATAAAGATACTCCCTGAACGAGTTCCAGTAAGCCAGCGTGCGCGCTACCGAGACGCGCGGCGAGAATTTCAGCGGAGAGAAGGTTGGCTTCGGTATCGTACTGCGTATCGCCAATCACTGGCATGCGGTTGCCGGGTGCGAGCATTTTGGTCAGAGATAGCAGGGAGAGAGGGTAACGCCCGCTTGAAAACATGTCTAACTGCTGGATCCGCTCGCCTTTTTCTGACTGATAACCGGGGGGATCGCTATATCCGTGTAGCAAGTCGGCCAGTTCATGCACGTTGAAAAGATTGTGAGCCGAATAGGATGGCGATTCCGAGTAAAAACCATCGTGATGATACCGTTCCGAAAGCATTCGATTGAAGCCATCCAGTGCGTGCCGCACTTTCTGCGGGTGATCCAGAAGCATTCCCACTGCAGCGCTTAATACAAAAACCGCTGTGCCTTTGTTGCTTAGAGAGTTCCAGTGCATCATGTCCGCACATCCGGCGAGGATCAAGTCCTCTTTTATCCGTCGCGCTGTATCCTGGTCTATCAGACGACAACCAGACGTGTACTCTGCATCGCGGATTAGATCGTAGGCAACGGTCAATACATATAGCGCCCCGGCATCGCTTCCCTTTCCGTGGACGTTCATGCGGCCCGCGCCCCAGAATCCGTTGTTCATCGTCGAATAACCCTCAAATTGGTGCAAATCGTAAGCGTGACAGATCGCGCCTTTTGGAAAGCGCCCCCCGCGAGGGCCACCCTCGGCCTCTTCTTTGCCCATGTTGGCCGCTACCTCTGCAGGCGGCAAGTCCGCAATACTTCCGTCGTAGGAATGGTAGAGGTAATTCGGGAATACTCGGGCGATTCGGTCGAGGATCCACACCGTGCGCTCGGCGTATCCAATTTCACCTGTTACCGCGTACAGTTTGGCGAGTGTCAATGCCTGGCTTCGCGCCCAGCTTACTTTGCAATCTCGAATATGACCGCTAAAACTCGTCATTGTGGGGCGGTCTCCAAGCCATTTGAGCGCGTGCTTTGCGCGATTTTCGGGGTCGGCCACTTCTTCGGGCGTTTCATAATAGGTGAATTTTTGTCCCATTCGTGGGCATATCAGTACGCCGGTCTCTGGATACTGGGCGTTGGGGTAAACTGCGCCACAGGCGCGGCAGGTAATTTCATCCGGTCTGTCAATGTGCCAGTCAAAGAGTCCGCCACCCATTAGTGATTGCTTGCCCACGCAGTTTGGGCAGTTCTGGCCGTAATGCGTGCCAGGGGTCAATTCGGGGATCATTGTGTCGAAAAACGCTCGATCTTGTTGCATGGCAAATGCAACGCTTTGTGCCCAGCCATTCACGATTTCCTGTGCCCAACTGTAGCGAGATAGATTTTGCCGGGCGTTTTCGATATCCCCAGGTTTGTACGCGCTTTTCATGTCGGTCTTTTCCCTATGTGTCGTAGAGTGCATCGGCTGTCTTGCCCAAAATCCATGCTCTGTCCTCATCTGACAGAAAGTCCATCTCTTCAAGCACGCGAAAACCAACGGCCTCCCCGCGTTGCGGATTTTCCGGAAATCCCGTGCACCCCAGCATCCGTTCAGGCCCAAAAGCCTCGTACACGGCTCTGACATAGGGATACATATCCTCGTGTGGCCAGGGTTGTTCGGAAATTCCATCAATTCGGGTCGTTTTAACAAAGAGATTGGGATATTTTGCCGCTGCCAGCAAAATTCCGAAACTGCCGTCCAGCCCTTCGGACAGGATCGGCTCGCCCAGATGATCTACTATTACATTTACCTCGGGGAATTGCCGCAATATCGGTTCCAGCAGTGGAATCTGATGGCAGCGTCCAAACCATGTAAAGGGCACGCCCAGCCTTTGTGCTGTCTCCCAAAGCGCATGCTGCCCAGGATCTGATAACCACGACGCATCCCGATCTTTAATCGGATACAATCGCATTCCCTGCACTCCGTGATCCCGGTGCAGACGCGCCAGTGTTTCGGGCGCGTCGGGTTTCAGGGGATCGATCAGCGCTACCCCGTGCAGGCGATCTGGATATCGCCTCAAACAATCGCACATATAGCGATTGTCATACCCGTGATACATGCACTGGATCAGCACGGTGCGGTCGATTTTATTGATATCCATATACTTGATGAGATTTTCCACCAGTCCCGGATAATCGGGCCGTTGCGCGGTCATGCCATCGTTATGGGTAAAGGGTGGTGCTCCCATTGTCCATACGTGTACGTGAGAATCGATTCGCACGGTTTTCTCCCATTTAATAATTGACACTCTACGTATCCCCATCCGCCAAAACAAGCTCACACAGAGCATCGAGCGTAATCCCCACGGGGATCATCTCCATCTGTCCGCAGAAATCCCCAATTGAACTGAGTATCAACTCCAGGTTCTGCCTTGCGGGATGCCCGGGGTCGGAATAATCCTGATCATTATGGCTGTCCGTCACAAGGGTGCCAAACCGGGGATCTTCGGTTCGGAAACGATTTAGCACATCCCGAATAATTGCCCTGTGGTCGTACGTGTGCGGGACATAGGACCATTCATAGCCCTGTTCGCCCGCATGGCCCTGCGCAACCGGCCTACCAAATGCTGCGGATACCGGTACATTGATAAAGTCGCTATTTCCTCGAATCAAACGAAATCCCAGATGCGCCCGGTGGGGATAGGGTTCTGCACCGGCCCAAACACTGCAGTGCGCGGGCAAAACCCGCCCCGGATTTGAAAGACTGCCGCCCACAAATCCCAGTTCGCGCAGCACGTCGAATGTGCAATCATTGGCCGAAAAATAACCCGCTCTGAAATAACGGGGCGCCTTGCCCAGCGCAGACGCCCATATCTCCATTGCTTCTTGAATAATCTCGCGCTGCATATGCGCAGAATAGGCGCCCAGATCGTATCT
Organism: Gemmatimonadota bacterium; assembly: GCA_009838845.1. Taxonomy (NCBI): domain Bacteria; kingdom Pseudomonadati; phylum Gemmatimonadota; species Gemmatimonadota bacterium. Next base: position 13,680 of record VXRD01000163.1, read on the forward strand.
GTATCTCCCCCCTCTGAGCTTGTATGGATGCAAATGCAGCCCCAAACACGCGCCCTGAGCCTGTAACTTCTGAAGCAGGTCTGCATTCTCAAGCGCTACTTCCGGGTGTGCAAAAAACGTGACCGGAAACCCATAAGCCTTTGCTGTCTCAACGTAAAAATAGATCGACCGTTCACTCTCCCGGTAATCCGCAGGGCCACTGCCCGACATTCGCCTGGCATGGGGTGTCACGTCGGATCTGGCCGTCTCGCAGTCCATTGTCAACAATACATAAACTTTTTTCAAACCACGCCCCTGTATGATAGTCTTCACAGATTTAAAATCATCACTGCATTGTTGTGCAAGATATCCTCCAGCGCGTCGGGGGCGAGCATGCGTTTGAGGAATGGGAGGCTCAATTGCGCGAAACACGCGCCGCGGGAGAGGCCTGCACCTTTGCCATCTCTGCATGGACAGTCTGTGGCAAACATCAATTTTTTCCCATGCCGCGCCAGGAATCCCGCGGTGAAATCTTCGTCCCGCGTCAGTCCGCCCAGACCCGAACCCGCAGATAAATCGGCAAATATATTGGGATAGTCTGCCAATAGCCGATCTATTAAGCCGTCGGGTTTGACCGCGCCCGTGGGATACAGGGTCTCCTCGGGGGCGGGTACGTCGGCGCTGATATGCGCCCACCACGATTGGGCATGGCCGATGAATTTAATATTGGGGAATTTTTTCAGGAGCACTTCGAGGTGTTCAATGCCCTGGTTATATCCCCGCTCGCCTTCTTGAAAATGCCAGGTTACGGGCCAGTTCAATTCATTGCAGACTGCCAGTGCTTTTTCCAATCGCGGGTCGTCCAATCGCAGGTGCTGTTTTTGTTCGCCATAGCCCTTAAATATGCCGCTGGCGGCGCGTTTTTCCAGTTCGGTCACGGCGTCTTCCCGCGTGACATCTACATGGCAGAAGGGGATGATGGTATCGGGATAATCCCGATGCGCCTTTACTATGTCTTCGGTCATCCAGCCAAACTCGTCGTCGCCATCTTCAATGGGTAGCATGACGGCTTTTTCCGCGCCGATGGCTTCGATATGTGTGATGGTCTCTTCAACCGATCTGCCGTTGTGCGTGAGGTGTAAATGCGCGTCGATCATGTCAATACCTCCAGCAATTTTTCTGCGACTATGGCTTCTTCACCTATTTGCATGGTCATGGGGTCGATCAAAATACCTCTGGCACTTCGCCGTACGACAATTGACGGCTCGCCTTCTTTCAATGCGTGGATTACGGTATCGCGCTGTTCATCTGGCAGGTCTATGTATGCGCGGGGTGCGAATTCGGGCGCGGCATCCTGTCCTTCGGTCATTACATAGGCGTTTGCGATATTTTCGACTGCATCTACCACGACGCGAGCTTGCCCCTGCCAGCGCTGGCGGTCTTCATCATCGCTTCGGCTCAAAAATAGATCTATAGCCGCGATTAATCCCAGGATTTCTTCTTTACCGACTTTCATGCCGCGTCCAATTGCCGAATGCGGACTCGCATTGATCCGCACGGCTTCTACGCAATCCGCTTTTCCTATGACCAGACCGCTGTTTTGAGGTCCGCACAATCCCTTGCCACCGCTGAATGTCACGAGGCTCGCACCCATTTCGACGAGTTCGGTTAAGTTTGAGCGGGGAGGCAACTGTGCCGCCGCATCTACCATGAGGGGTACGCCTTTTTTTTCGGCGCCTGCGATGACTTCTGCGAGTTGTTCTTTGCTTTGTTTGCCCAAAAAATGCACCACAGCCGCTGTTTTTTCGCCGATTCCGCCGATGAGATCTTCACTGGTTACCGCTTGTTTGCTGCCAACTCGCACGAGTTTGCCACCGCAGACTTCAATGCCCTGATGGATGTACGTATGGCTATCGACCAGGCTGATTACAAATTCGTTTTGCCATCCCTGTGTATGCGGCAACTGGCGCGCTTTTGATATGTCGGGTCCTGTCAAACACGCCGCGGCGGACAATTGTACACCGCTGGCTGCGCCACAAGAGATAAAGGCCGCAGGTACGCCAATGCGGTCTGCCAGATATTCGCCTGCTTTTACGAGCAGGTCGTTCAAATCGACAAATGATCCTCCTGCCTCGCACATCGCCTCCAGTACTTCATCTGACATTAAGCTACCGCCGAGTGTGGTAATGGTGCCACTCGCGTTGATAAATGGTTTTACGCCGAGTGTGTCGTAGGTGATCATGCTGTGGTCCTTTCAATAGGGAAACCTCTCTGAATCCTCTGTCTGTGATAGTTCAGTCAGGAATCGTCCGGTTCCTTCAACGGCTGAGTTTAAGACTGTCTCGCCTTTTTGTGCTGAGGCTTTTCGCGCATCGCCGCCAGCGGATGTGGGCAAATACAAATGCCAGGGGCGCACAAAGTGGATGTCAAATTCCCGCAGTGTTTTCAATTTGGGATACTGGGGAGGGTTGTTGGCTATCAGATCTTCGCGCACGAGTTCGGGGCGTAAGAACAGGATTTGGGAGGTTTCTTCTTCGCCTGCGTGATCGCTGCGATTTTCCCATATAGCTTTTGTGTCTTCCGATGCACAGGATCCCGTGCTGATCAAGCAGGTAAAGAGTCCGTCTTGTGCGGCCAAATCGCGCTGTACTGCACGGATGGCGTCGGGGTTGCCGCCGTGACCATTGATGAATACTATGCGGTGTACATTTTCCGCGCGACACATTGCCACCAGGTCTTTCAACAGGTTCATAAATGTAGGGACTTGCATGCGGCACGCAAATGGGAAAGCGCGGAAGTTGTTGTTTAAGCTCACCCGCTGCGTGGGTAAACACACGACGCGGCCACCTATTTCATTGGCTTTGCGCGTGCCTCCATAAGCGACGTATTCGACCTGAAAGTTGTCCGTTCCATAGGGCAATGCAGGTCCGTGCGGTTCGGTGGAGCCTATTGGGATGACCGCTACATTGGGCGCGAGTGATCGCACATCGTCAATGGTCATTTCTTCCAGGATGCCCGAAAGATTTTGGCGCATAATAAGCCTCGGCTATGTGTGCTGCTCTATGAATGATGGGACGCTCATGATAAGTCGCCATTTCTCCCCTGTCAAGGTGTCGGCATAGGAAGGGGACTTGTGCAGAGGTTCTTTGCACTGTATCTTCAGATCAGAACGCGACAAACAAAAGGATACGACTATGCAAGGGGCACCTCGCCTTAAACCCTGGCGCATCCGCCAACTCTACCAGTGCATACGCCGCGGTATTTTTGACGGAGATAAACTCCTGCACATTGGGTGGGGACTTTACGCACGCGGCGAAGCAGTCTTGATGTTTGGACAGGCCCTGCGAGGCCAGGTACCCTGTCCACAGTGCGACCAGATTGTCTATCGGCGGAACTTCTATCGGGAACGACCATCTTTTCAACCATCTACATCGCAATTCTCATGTCCAATCTGTGCGGAAAAAATAACCTGGCATGATTGCAGAAACGCACTTCGCAATCACCCGCGCTGCTTTGATTGTCGCAAAATATTGGCATGGAATTATAGCACTAACACACTCGCCTGTTCTTCTTGCAAACAGATCTGGGGCTGGCAGAAATATCGTCAATCTATCAAATACCGCGTGCGACTTCCTTGTCCGCATTGCAACAATATCTTACGCAAGCCACCATCTTCAAAATTGAGATCATCAAAAATAAAAAAGATATCTTCTCATTGGGATCTCACATGCCCCAACTGCAAAAGGCAAGGCCAATACGAGTCCGCTATGTTTTGTTGCACACATTGTGGTTATGAAAAAAAATGGCGGGCTTTCACAAAACAGCAAAAACGCAAGGTCGAACACTTAAACTGCGCGGCATGTGGTCACGCCTTCACATGGCAATCGTGGAAAAAACAATACGACAGATATGCACACACGGGAAATCTCACGCCCATTCGCCAATTTGTGAGCCAATGGCCTCGGTGCAAAACCCCCGGCGAACAACTCATCGCCATTGACCGCCTCATCCACGCCCTGCACGCCCGAGGATCTCTCGCGCCTGTTTTTATTCAGGGCAATCAACACAGCGTGGCACAATGGCTCGACGATCTGGCAATGAAATAAGCGGCCAGTGAAAAGTCGTCAGTCCCCTCCTAGTCTCCAGTCTTTTACGCAGCTTGACCGACGCTGTTCTCAGTGTTATTATGGACGCCCATTTTTTTGTTTTTCATATTTCGGTGTCCTATGACTATTCGCGCGATCATCATTGGCCTTTGTTTATCTGTTTGGGTGAATTTTTGGCCTGTGTATAGTAGCTTGATTCTGCGTTCTTCCCGCGGGGATTTTGCCCATTTGTCTGTGGCTTTTTTGATTCCCTTTTTGGCCTTGCTCGTTTTTAACTATTTTTTTTCGCGCAGATTCAGGGGCCTCTCATCCTTTGAACTCATCGCGATATGTAGCATTGGCATGGTGGCTGCCAATATGCAAGGTGAGTGGCTTTCGGGTTATTTTCTCGGCGTTGTCACTGCGCCCATTTATTTTGCTTCAACGCAAAATATGTGGGCAGAAAGGCTGTGGCCACATTTTACCGAGTGGAATGTGCTGACAGACCGCGCTGCAGCTACGGGGTTTTACGAAGGGCTGCCGCCTGGTGCCCCTTTTCCCTGGGATGCGTGGATCGCACTTTTCCCCGGCTGGGTCCTTTTTTTGGGTGCTGTATTTCTCGCCAATTTCTGTGTGGTTATTCTCCTTCGCAAACAGTGGATGGAATACGAACGGCTCTCTTTTCCCATTGCTACGGCACTTCTCGAGTTGACGGGTACGGGTGATTCAAAAGATGCGTTTGCTAACCTTGTTCGCTCGCGCTTTTTTCAGATTGGATTTGTACTCATTTTTGGCGTTTTTTGCTGGAATGTCGCCTCATGGTTTGTCACGGCATTGCCCCGTCTGGATGTTATGAGGCAGATCAATATCCCCATTGGTCGCGGTTTTCCACCGCTGTGGTTTCTCTTCCAGCCGATGACGATTGCATTTGCCTATTTCACGAAATCAGATGTGTTGTACAGCATCTGGTTTTTTCACTTGCTCGCGATTCTTCAGGTTGGCATTTTCAATCGCTTTGGTTTGGATTTTGGCGGTTCCGATATGTGGTGTTCTATGGCCCCGGCTATTGGGTGGCAGAGTTTTGGCGGTTTTATTATTCTCGTTCTGTGGGGGCTGTGGATGGCGCGCGCACATTTGCGCGATGTCTGGCACAAGGTGTGGTCTCGCAACGCGCAGATAGATGATGAGGGGGAGCTTTTATCCTATCGCACGGCATTTATGATCCTAGTCTTGTGTAGTGTGTACACGATTTTTTTTCTCGTGCAATCGGGTATGAATACCCTTACCTTGCTCACCTTTTGGGGTGCCACGCTGATTCTCTATCTCGGTCTTGCACATATTATCGCCGAAAGTGGTCTGGTTTTTTTACGCGGTCCTATTACCGCTCAGGCATTTACCTGGCACGTCCTTGGTGTTGCGGGTATGGGAGCACCGAGTGCTGTTGCTCTGGGGCTGACTTACACATTTTTTTGCGATGCAAAAACATTTGCGATTACAACGCTTGCCCATGTCCCGCGTCTGGCTGCGGTTGTGCCCGCCGAACGCCGCCGCGCTTTTGTTCCCGCGATTGCCACAGGTGCCTTGATCGGCGCGACTACTGTTATTGCTTTTACCCTTTATCAGGGTTATTACGGTATTGGCAGCTATAATTTTGGGGTGGTTAGTTTTAATGGGTCCGCTGATGGCGCCGTGGGGTCGTGGGGTTATACCGCCAATCGCGTACACGCTGGGACGATGAGTACGGACTGGAATCGCGTGCGTTTTTTGGGTATTGGTGCTGCTTTTACAGGTATTTTGCTCTATATTCGCTATCGCTTTCCCCACTTTCCGCTTCATCCGATTGGATTCACGATTTCATCGTCGGGCGTCTTGCGGAGTAGCTTATTTTCTATTTTCTTTAGCTGGGCGATCAAAACGCTCGTCCTCAAATTTGGCGGTCTTGAACTCTATCGCAAAATCGCGCCTTTGTTCCTGGGTATGCTGGCCGGTCAAATTGCCGGTATTGCATTGGGCGTTGTTGTGGATGCGCTTTTTTTCCCGGGCAATGGCCACAAACTCAACAGGTGGTAGAACATGACTTTTGATCTCATTATTCGCAACAGCACAGTGATTGACGGCACGGGCCGAACGCCCGGTTTTCAGGCAGATGTTGGCATTTGTGGAGATCGCATTGAGGCTATTGGCGATTTGTCTCAGGCAGAGGCTGATGCGATTATCGATGCGACGGGATATATCGTCTGTCCCGGTTTTATCGATGTGCATGTCCACTCGGAAATTGCCCTGCTTACAGGTGTTCATCGCTATGCCGAGGTGCAGCAGGGCATTACGACGCAACTTCTGACGCCCGATGGGTTTGGGTGGACGGGGCTGTCGCCCGAGCGCACGCGCGAATTGTGGACATATACGCGCTTTTCCGTTGGCGAGGTCGATATTCCGATTGGCTGGCAAACGCCTGAGGATTATCTGCGTCTTTTTCCCAATAACAGCGCGGCAAATGTGTATCCACAAGTTCCGCATTGCGCGGTTCGCCTGTCTGCATGCGGGTGGGATGCGCGGCCAGCAACAGATGATGAGATTGCACGGATGTCGAATCTCACGCGCGAATGGATGGAGGCGGGGGCCGGCGCGCTCAATCTGGGTCTCGATTATCAGCCGAGTGCCAATGCGGATTTTCGGGAGCTTGTTGCGCTTTGCAAAGTCGCAGCGGAATACGGGGGTATTTACGCGGCTCATGTTCGTTATCACACGATTGGGCGCGTTGCCGCCTGGGAAGAGACTATCGCGCTTTCCCGCGCAGCAAATATCCCTGTTCACATCTCGCACGAGCGGGTCAACGACGAGAATGCCGATTTGCTGGAGAGAATCGAGCGCGAAGATATTGATCTGACTTTTGAATCTTATCTCTATCCGGCTGGGATGACGCATTTGTACATGATGTTGCCCATGAAGTTTCAGGTCGGTAATCCAGATGAGGTCAACGCGCGTCTTGAAGACCCAGAAATTCGCGCTGAGTCCGTCGCCGAACTCAAAACATGGCTCGGACGCGGCGATCAAATCGTGGGTTATACTGGCTCGGGCAGGTACACGGGAGAACGCCTGAGCGATCTCGCGGCCAAGGTAAATACATCTCTGGAAGATTTTGCCTACGATCTGATTTTTCAGGAGCGCGAAGATCATGCCGTTATTTTTCCTTGGCAGGTTGATTTCGAAGTCGCCGAGCAGACCGTGACGCGTACAGCCACTCATCCGCGTATGATGATTGCCAGCGATGGTATTTTTAATATTCCGCATCCGCATCCGCGGGGTTTTGGGTGTTTTGCGCGCGTGCTGGGTCATTTTGTGCGCGAGCGCGAGTTGCTGACTTTTGAGGAAGCGATCTACAAGATGAGCGGTTTTCCCGCGCGGCGTTTCAATATTCCCGACCGGGGCGAACTCGCTGTGGGGAAGGTCGCTGATCTCGTTGTTTTTGATCCCGATACGGTGGCTGCGAGATCTACTTTTGAAAATCCCACGCTGCCGCCAGTCGGTATTTCGCATGTTTTTGTCAATGGCCAGTCCGTCATTGCCAATGGGGAACCTACAGGTGCGTTGCCCGGCCAGGTGCTGCGCCGCGTTTGATTATGCCTATTCAAGTGAAAATTTGCGATACGCCCGATGATGTGGCCCGCGCCGCTGCATCGGAAATTGCCGCGTTTATTCGCCAGAAGCCAGATGCTGTGCTCGGTTTGGCAACGGGATCAACACCAGTGAGGACGTATGCCGAACTCGTGCGGGAGAACCGGAGGGGGCTGAGTTTTTCGCGTTTGACTACTTTTAATCTCGATGAGTACTGGGGGCTTGATGGCACGCATCCGCAGAGTTATCGCTATTTTATGAATCGCGCGTTTTTTGACGGTACTGATATTCAACTTTGGAATACGCATGTGCCCAATGGGACAGCAGTGGATGCCGATCTCGAGTGCGAGGCTTTTGAGAACAGGATACGGGCGTGTGGCGATGTGGATTTGTGGTTGCTCGGCATTGGTCGCAATGGACATATTGCTTTTAACGAGCCCGGTAGCGCGCCCGATTCTCGCACCCGTCTGGTCGATTTGACCGAGAGTACGATTGCGGCGAATAGTCGCTTTTTCGAGCGTGTTGAAGATGTGCCCAAACAGGCACTCACCGCGGGGATTGCCACGATTTGCGAGGCGAGGCGGATTCTTCTTTTGGCGACGGGTACGGATAAGGCGAAAGCGATTGCTCGCGCTGTTCAAGGTATCCCTCATCCATCTTGCCCGGCGAGTTTTTTACAGACACATTCGGATTGTACGTTTATTTTAGATAGAGGGGCGGCCTGTGAAGTGTGAAGGCCACCAATTCTTAGTTTTTAATTCAACAGAAAGGTTTGCCATGAAAAAGACCCTCGCCGTGCTTGAAGGCGACGGCATTGGGCCAGAGATTATGCGCGAGGGGATTAAAGCTCTTCGCACGATTGAAAAAAAGTTCGATCACGAGTTTGTGCTGGAATACGCGCCTTTTGGTGCGGCGTCGTATTTTGACGAGGGTAGTCCGTTTCCCGATGAGACAAAAGCCCTGTGTGATCGGGCAGACGCGATTATCAAAGGTCCGGTGGGGCTTTCCATTGAAGAGACGAAGAAAATTCCACAGGAGTTGCGTCCGGAACTCGGTGCTATTCTGCCTTTGCGAAAGCGTTTTAATACGTATGCCAATTATCGCCCGGTCAGGTTGCCTAAATCTCTCGCGTCATTTTCTCCTTTGCGCGATAGCGTTATTGGAGAGGGTATTGATATTCTCATGATTCGGGAACTTGTGGGTGGTATTTATTTTGGGGAGAAAGAAGAAGGTACTGCCACGGGTATGAAATACGCGCGCGACGATTGTATTTATACCGAAGAGCAGGTACGCGCGATTGGAACGGTTGCGTTTGACGAAGCCCGACGTCTCGGCACCGGGATGACCCATGTCCACAAATCGAATGTGCTGGCGACATCCCGGCTTTGGGACGCGATTATCGAAGATATGGCAAAAGAATACGACGATGTCGAATACGTGTCGATTATCGTCGATAACGCAGCTTTTCAACTCGTCAGAGACCCCACGCAATTCAATGGGGTTATGCTTTTGGAAAATATGCAGGGCGATATTTTGACCGATCAGGCGGGTGGTTTGCTCGGTTCTCTCGGTTTGATACCTTCGGCGTGTATGGGGCCTGAAAAGGGCTATGTGGAACCGGCACACGGCTCAGCACCCGATATCGCGGGACAAAATATCGCCAATCCCTATTCGATGATTGGCAGTATTGCATTTTTGCTGGATAAATGTCTGGGTCTCAAAGAAGAGTCCGACGCTTTGTGGAACGCTATGTTCGATATTCTCGAGAGAGGATATGCCACTTCTGAACTCGCTTCAGAAATAACCGATCCGAAAAATGTTCTTTCGACCAGTGATTTTGGCGATATGGTCGTCGATATTTTGAGTAATTAAAGGAGATTTCCCATGAGCAATATCATCGCTTTTATCGGTACCTATACTCGCACTGGCAGCAAGGGTATTTACGTTCACCGATTCAATACCGAGACCGGTGAACTCACTCCGGCGAATAGCATCGAGAGTGAGAATCCGACATTTCTCGCCATTCATCCCAATGGGCGCTTTCTCTATGCGGTCAATGAGATCAGTGAATACAATGGCGAGAGCGCGGGGGCGATTAGCGCGTATGCCATTGATGTAGAAGCCGCAGATCTCGCGTTTATCAACCGGCAATCGACAGTAGGCACTGGTCCCTGTCATTTGAATATCGATGCGACGGGTCGCTATGCTGTGGTGGCAAATTACGGTGGGGGTAGCACCTGTATGTTGCCCATTGGGGAAGATGGTGCGTTGGGCGAAGCGTCGGATTTTATTCAGCACGAGGGCAGTAGTGTCAATCCGCAACGACAGCAAGGTCCCCACGCCCATTCTGCGAATATTTCGCCGGATAACAGACGGGTTTATGTCGCTGATCTCGGTTTGGATAAGGTGTTGATTTTTGAGCTCGATCTCCAGAACGGCAAACTCCTTGAGAATGATCCGCCATCCGTCTCTGTTGCGCCCGGTGAGGGACCGCGTCATTTTGCTTTTCACCCTGGGGGACAATACGCCTATCTGATCAATGAAATCGGAAATACTGTCAATGCGTACGCCTATGATGCAGAGTCCGGCGCGTTGACTGAGTTGCAGTCTATCGCCACGTTGCCCGGGGATTTTTCAGATACGAGCCATACGGCGGATGTTCACGTTTCATCCGATGGCAAGTTTGTGTATGGATCAAATCGCGGTCACGATAGTGTCGCCATTTTTGCTGTTGACGAGTCCAGCGGTCACTTGACGCCGGTCGATATTCACTCCACTGGAGGAGAAACGCCTCGCAATATCGCGCTTTCGCCCGATGGCAATTTCTTACTCGCAGAGAATCAAAGCAGTGATACGATTGTTTCTTTTGCCATTGACCGCGAGACCGGGAAATTGACAGAGACACGGCATGTCGCGGAAGTGCCTATGCCCGTTTGCCTGAAATTTTTGGGGTAGAAAGAGGGGATTACAATGTCCGGTGATCGTCCAAATGTGCTTTTGATTATGACGGATCAGCAACCGGTATCGACTATCGGTTGTTATGGGAATTCGGTTGTTCAAACACCCGCGCAAGACCGCCTGGCACGCGAGGGCATGCGGTTTGATAATTTTTATATTGCGGCGTTTCCGTGTACGCCGTCTCGGGCGACGTATTTGACCGGGCGCTATACGCACAACCACGGGGTGATGACCAATAATGTGGAATTAGACGATGCGTTGCCGTCAATTGGCAATACATTTCGCGATGCGGGCTATCAAACCGCGTGGGTTGGCAAGTGGCATTTGGGGGGAAATATGTATCGCGGGCTTACAGGGCGCGGTCCGTTTGACGATTGCTGGGTGCAAAAGCGGGTGGATAGTGCGCGCGATTTTGAGTTTGTACAGGTGGAGGGCGGTACGGGCGAGGATGAATCTCGCAGTGGATTTGATCACTGGGTTGGGGGATGGAAGCATTTCAAAGCGTATTTGCAGACGACTGATTTGCCCGATGAGGTTAAAAATTTGCCTCGCGTGGGCAATCATCAGGCAGCGCCGAGTGCCCCAGACCGGGAGCACAGCGTGAGTTTGTTGGGAGAGGATCACCACATGGCGCACTTTTTTGCCGATGAGATGGTGACGTTTCTCAATGCTAATCGGGATAATTCATTTTGTGCGGTGTTGTCTTTTTACGGACCGCATTTGCCCGTTTGCCCGCCTGAACCCTGGGATTCGATGTACGATTTGGACGATGTAGCCCTGCCCGATAATTACGATGCGCCATTGGAGGATAAGCCGCGTTTTCAATGGGATAATGCCCGCACTTATGTGCGCGATGTCTGGTCGAGAGATGAGGTGCGAGATTATGTTCGGCGTTATTGGGGGTATGTGAGTTATATCGACGCACAAATAGAGCGGGTGCTCAATGCGCTGGATGCCAATGGGCAGGCGGAGAATACGATTGTGATGTTTGTGTCGGATCACGGCGATATGGTGGGACAGTTTGGGATGGTGTATAAGTTGACGTATTGTGGGTATGATACGTTGATGAAGGTGCCGTGTTTGGTGCGGTGGCCCGGGCGAATTGAGGCGGGGTCTGTGAACATGTCTTTGAATAGCAGTGTGGATGTGATGCCCACGCTGCTGGATCTGGCGGGTGTGGATATTCCCGAGGGGGTGGATGGCGAGAGTATAGGCGGTGTTTTGAAGGGTGAGCGCGATGTTGCGCGGGAAGAGATTTTTACGGATTTGATGAATCGCGGTGTGATGATCAGGCAGGGGGCGTGGAAGTTTGTGTTGAATTGGAAGCCTCTGAGCGGTGGGGTGCGCGATTTGGACGAGCTTTACAATCTGGCGGATGATCCCCATGAGGAACACAATCTGGCGTATCGAGATCGCGCGCGTGCCGCATCGATGAGAGACCGCATTTTGAGCTGGTTGGAGGAGACGGGGCATCCGTATGTAAATACTATCCGGGAACAGGCACTTCGAGAACCATCTTGAAGTGAAAGGGGCTGTCATCGCGCGATGGCGACCCTTTTTGACTTACCACGAATGCACCATGTGGCCGTTGCCGGGGAAGTAGATGTGATCTACGAGTGTGGAGAGGCCAACGCCGAGGGTGTATCCGATTAAGAGGCCGATGAAGAAGGGTTGCAAATCGCGGTAGAGCCGAATGCCGCCGATGCGCAATACGATGGATTTAAATGCCCAGACGAGGAAGACGGTGAAGGCGGTGACTCTGACGGGATAGACATATCCCACTGTAAATCCCACGGGATGGAGGGGCCACCACGCAAAGCGCAGGCGCATGAGGCTCAAAAACAGGGTGCCGAGCGCCCCCGCAGCCAGGAATTGCCATTCAACGCGGCCAAAAGAGGTCGGTTCCGATGCCCAGGAGACGACGCGGTCAAACATGCGCTGGCTGTATCCGCCGAATACAAAGACGTGGCGGATATTGGCGGCGCCGGTTGCGCCGTAACAGAGGTTGAGGGTATAGATAATTGAGACGGCAAAGCCGATGATAAAGGCGAGCATTAGGGCCGCGACCATGCGATTGCGCGGCCAGCGAAATACGTCGTGGATTTTGGCGGTGTGTGTGAGGGATGGGAGGATGTATTCGCGGTGGCTTTCCACGCTGTTGGCTGATAGGGCCATGCCGACGTGGTCGGGGGTTTGCACATTTGTGCCGAGTGCGGCAGCGGCGAGTTCCTGGGTTCGCAGTGGGGTTTCGACATATACGAGGCCGGTTTCTGCGACGATTTTGGCCAGGCCGATGAAGTAGATCAAGAGCAGGCCGAGTTGTACTGCTATGCCCAATAGGGAAATGCCCAGCGCGTACATATAGGCACTGGCATAAATGAGTGCGATGATCAGGCCGATCACTGCCGTGCGATAAGACAGGAGTTCGGTTTTGTCTTCTGCATTCGGTTGCCAGAGTGCGCGGATGACGGTTCCAATATGCTGCCGCGCCATGAAGAGGCCAAACAGGGCAAATGCAATGAAGCCGCCGACTTGCTGTAGCAATAGGCCGCTGCCAAAGTCTCTGCCGACTGTGATGCCAAAGCGGTTTAATGCGCCGATTTCGATGAGCGAGAGTACGTGGAATAGCCAGATGGAGAGGAGGACTTCGAGGTTGGTGAGATATCCAAAGGCCGCCATGACAAAGTTGAATTTGACTTGCAGTGGGGGAAAGTCGTGTCCAAATGAGATGGCGGTGCGGTAGGTGGGACCAATGGGTATGATTGGGAGGTTGTGCCAGAAGAGGGGCAGGATATTCCAGGATAAGATGAATAATCCGATGCCAAATCCCGTCCAGAATAATTTGTTTTTTAAAAATCCGATTTGTCCCGACGCTGTATCCTGAATCATCAGGACGGGCAATTGCGCGAGGGGAAAGGTGATGCGTTCGTGTTCGACCCATTGTTTGCGCAAGATGACGGTGATGCACAAACAGGCGATGAATAGCGCGAAGAAAAATGTGAACCACCAGAAGAGCGGTACAGCCCAGACGTGATAGGGTGTGGAAAGATGCGCCGGCAATCCCTCCCACAAATTGGTGATGTCGCCCGCGCGATTGCTGGGTACTGCCCAGGGTTGGATGTGTTCGTGGGTAAATTCCGCCCATCGGTTTTCCGGCGTGGCTTTGTAATAGGGGCTGGCGAGTACGGCGATCAGGCGTCCGGCGACGTTTTTGGTGGGAAAAACGCTACCTATAAATCCCATGCAGAGGATGAGTCCCAATTCATGTGGGCGAAGCATCCAGGTGTCTCGGATTTTTTTCAGCAGGGGATTGATGAGGAAGATGAGGAGAAATGGCAGCCACAATGACATGGGCATGTGGCCCAGAGATACGCGAGATGCGCGAAGGCGATAGGTGGTGTCGGTGGCAAAATAGCAGATGACAAGGGTCAGGATCAGGCCAACGATGATGGCGCGGGTGGTGATGTGTGACGCGGGGTCAGGCTGTGGCGCAGGATTGGGCAGGCTCATGCATTTCTTTCTGTTGGTGGATTTCTTCCTTCTCTCTTCTAACTTTTAATATACGGAGGGTATCATGCCATTTCAAGTTTTTGACTATCGCAGGGATATTACCAATATGCTGGTGACACCCCAAATTCGTTCGCGGTTTTTGAAGATGGAGGTGGGGCAGTTCAATCAGAGCCATACGCACGATTTGGGACACGAGATTTTTCTGATTTTACAAGGGCAGGCAGAGTTTGATATCGAAGGACACACGGAGGTGTTGGGTCCCGGGCAGATGTGTATTGCACTGACGGATGAGGCGCATACGGTGCGCAATGTGGGCGATGATGAGGTGATTATGTATTTGTCGGTGACACCGCATATTTTGCCGACGCATACGTATTGGACGGCAGAGGGGGAGAAGGAGCCGCCACGTTTTGCAAATTCTTCTTCTTATGATCAGGAGCCAGATTTGAGCGCTGATGCAGATGCGAGAGCAGATGAACATCTGCAGTCTGTGGAGGATTTTGTCGCGCGCGTAGAACAGACAGCAGAGACGCAGCGCGAGCAGGCTGCGGCTTTTAAGAAGGCATTCGCAGAGGGCGATAGGGAAGACGCATTCAAAGCGCGAGATGCGATGTGGGACGCGCTTTATCCGATGTTTAAGGCTGTTCACGATCTGGCTGGTGTGTGGAATGCTTTCGCGCATCGGACGGTGGATGAAGTGTGAAGTGTAATTGTAGGGGCGACCCCCCGTATAAAAGCATTACGGGGCAGGCTCTGTGGTCGCCCGCTTTTAGAAAGGACGCAAATATGGGCAAATTTAGACTGGCTTGTCATTTGATTCAGTTTCGGGGCGAGCAGCACGAAAATCCCGAGAAGGTGCTGGCAGAAGTGGCTGAGGCGGGGTGGGATGGGGTTGAGGGGTTGAAGATCGACAGTGGCGATGATCTGGT
>VXRD01000164.1 GCA_009838845.1 Gemmatimonadota bacterium
GACGCTATCATTTTTCAGTAGAATTTATGGATGAAACATCTGGTCTAATTGGCGTAGCACGCGATGAGAAGCAGTATGTCTATGACGATGAGACCTTTCATCTGAGTGATCTGTTGGTCGGCAGCGATATTCAAGTGAAGAAAGCATTGCCAGAAACCCGTGACGACCTGATCATCACACCCAATCCTGTTCGCACATTTTCACAGTCTGAATCGGTCTTTATCTATCTGGAACTGTATGATCTCCAGCGCGATGACTATGGCAATACCCAGTATGAGATCTCCTACACTATCGGCAAACCAGAGGTAGATGCGCTATCGCCCACATTATTCGCGTCTCACAGTCTGATTTCTACGATGGGTAAAACAGAGATAAATCTGGAGAGTGGACAAACAGATTATATGGCTGCTCAAGGGTTGCAGACCGGACTATCAGAGGATAGTGAGGAGGGCAGTAGCGCATTTTCCGATAGCGATATATGGGGCGAGACGAAGGTTTATACGAGCGGAGGTCAAGTCCATCACATCGCTGCTGAGGACTTGAAAATCAAGCGATCAAAAGATGGGGATTTAACGCGCACAGTAACAGCGAATTACGAAGGCAATCGAGAAGATGATTTCACGTATTTGCAGATTGATGTGAACCAGGTGCCTGAAGGAATTTATCAATTGACGGTATTGGCGAGGGACAAACAGACTGATCAGACGGATAGGAAATACGTTTATTTTCGCATCATAGAATAAATGGTCTTTCAAATAAGTTTTGTGTCTAAATCCACTGGCCTCCAGCCTACGCCGGAGTGACGAATGGCGGTTGTCATTATTCTTACTGACGCGATTGCGTGAAAAACTCAAGCAACGCAAAGGAAACACATCATGATCGACACAGCTATACTGGACCCGATTGCCATATTTCTCCTCGATACGACTATCAAGACCACCCTATTTATGGGTCTTGTTCTACTTGCCGTGTGGCTCCTGGACACGCGACAGGCAGCAAAGCGCAGTCTGCTTTTGAACTGGTGTCTTATCGGCGTGCTGGTCATTCCCATCGCATCTTTGTGTATGCCTTCAATGCGTTTTCAATTTGATTCGCCAGCACCGTTTTCAGAACCGGTAATTCCATTCGTCCAACCTGTTGCTGCGTCCGAGACCACTCTGACAAAATCCACACCTGAATTGCAGCAACAACGTGTGTATTCTGTATCAGGTGTGGTATCCCTAAATGAAGATTCTGTAGAAGGACTGGAAATCAGGGCTTTTCCAGTTGAAAGATCAAATGATCTTACTTATCCAAAAACAGACCACACAGATGCCAATAGTGTATATCGTTTAGACGATCTGGAGCCGGGGGAATATCACATTCTCGTGAGTTTACTCAAAAAAAAGGAAATAGACGGACGCGCGAAGACAATCCATTACCCCGTTCAATCTCAGACGCTGATAATCGAAGACCGCGATATAACGCGGAACTTTGACATCTCGAACGATATGTATTCTGTTTCAGGCGTGGTATCCCTGAATGACGGTTCTGTTGAAGGGTTAAAAATCATGGCCTTTTCAGCTAAAAGATCAAGCGGTCATATTTTTCCGAAAACAGACCGTACAGATACTAATGGTGCATATCGTTTGGACTACCTGGACCCGGGGGAATATCGCATTCTCATGAGCGGGCCCGAGCCCGAAGAATTGGAAATAGATGGTCACACGATGGCAATACATCACTCTGGTCAATCTCGAACAGTGGTAATCGAAGACCGCGATGTGACGCTGAATTTTGAGCCCCTCGGCGATGCGCGAATTACAGGTGTTGCAACTCACAATGGACAGCCTGTTTCAGGTGTTTATGTAAGCATCCATATTTTATCAGAGGATCCTGAGAATTTTGTCTCACTAAGCGGTACTGAAACAGATAAAGAGGGACGGTTTGGATTGCGCGATCTGCCTTCTGCGCGGATTGCCATCAGGTTTCGCAAAACTGACCACCTCGGTTCAGGTAGAAAACACTAGAGCAAAGTCGATACGATTGATCTGACGGATAAAAAAGAATTGAATTATATGGCGGAATTGGAAATGGAGGAACGCACGACATTGAGCCTGGGAGATATGGCACCCGAATTTGAGGTCAAACGGGTGGATGGATCAACATTTCGGCTCGCAGATTATCGGGGTAAAAAAGCCGTGTTGATCGATTTTTGGGCAACGTGGTGTGGCCCGTGCATCGATGAAATTCCTACAATTAAAAGAATTGCTGAAACATATCGAGATCAGGGTCTGGAAGTCGTAGGCGTGAGTTTGGATCGCGATGAGCAAACACTACGAAATTTTGTCCAAAAAGAAAAGCTGAGCTATGTGCAGGTATTTGACAAAGAAAAGGCGCGAGCAATTTCAAAATCCTACGGCGTATGGGGCATCCCATCGGCATTTCTGGTAAACCAAAATGGCGTCATCAACGCGCCGAATCTGCGCGGAGACCGCGTTGAAACTGCCGTGAAGGCATTATTGACCAATGGGCCTATTCCAGCTAAAAACTGAACCGACGAAAACTATTCACAGTATTCGCAAAAAAAGAGGATGAGAATGCGATTCACAGTTCATATTGGAATGATTGCGTTGGCCTGCCTATTTGTTTCTGGCTTATCCAGAGGTGAAACAACGATAGACACGCTGTTTCAGAACGCAATAGAGCAAGTCGGTGTGGTGAGCCATAGAGAAAGCATAAAATCTCTTGAAGAGATTATTTCCAAAGACAAAAAGTATGCACCTGCATACAACGAATTGGCCAAACTACATCTATTGGACCATAGTGTAAATAGCCGACAACGCGCAATGCGGATGGTAAAGCAGGCAATCGCAAGTGATCCCGACAATATTGAGTATCAGCTAACGCGCGGAAAGATTTTGTGGCATCAAGGCTTTCGGTCACGCGCATTCCACCAATTCAAGGACGTGACCGAAAAGCATCCCAACAATACAGATGTCCTCAACGGGCTGGGGATGTTCTGGGTATATGAGTTTCTCAGAGTAAAAGATAATGCCCAAACCCGGGATTTCAGGGGATTCGCTCAGGAAGCCAAACAAGAAGCTATTCAGGTCCTGCGAAAAAGCATCCAATTGGATGAGACCAACCAGCAACCCTATTATTTGTTGGGCATACTCTACTTTGAAGATAAATACTGGGATGCCTTTCATGCCCTGATGCAAACCCTGCGTGCGCAATATCCAGATGACAAAAATGCGCTCTTGTTCTGTGGCCTTGCCGCCTATCAGATTGGCGAATTCGATGAATCGCATGAATACTATCAACGCGCCCTTGACTTGATGAGTGTTGAAGAGCGCGAGTTACTGGACTCTATCGACCTGCTCGTGTCCGAAGAAAATCATGCATCCCGCGCGACACAGACGATTGACGCGCTCTTGAAACGCGAGATGTTTTGGAAGCGCCAGGATCCGCTCTATTTGTCAGAATTTAACGAAAGAAAGATGGCGCACTTTGGTCGTATGGCGTATGCGAATTTGCGATTCAGGCGGTTTTCTGATGATGTCGAGGGCTGGCAGACGGATATGGGGAAGACTTATATCAAATTTGGAAGATATAGAAAAAGAAAAACCTTTTTCTTTTCTGTAGGAAATGACCCGTATAGGGCATTTCATAGAATGATGGAAACATGGTATTACGAAACATTTAAGATCGAATATTGCGGGAATGGCAGTGATCGCTGGAGCTTCTGTGGTGGTTTTGAGATAGGACAACGTGGTTCTCGTTATTACCCGGGCTACTTCGACGAAGCCTCGCATCATACCTTCCGAAAAACAGCCCAACGCTTTGTCGATCCTTACCTCAATCGCAAATACACCCTCCCCTATCAGATCGCCACCTTTGAAGAACAAAACAGGATGCGCGTCGAACTCAGCTATATGATTCCCAAAAACCAATTAACAAAAAACCCAGAAACGGGCAAAGTGAGTTTTTGGGATGGCGTCTTCTTCTTTGATGAGCAGTGGAGCGATATGTATAACTATCGCAAGTTCAAGACCCTTACTTTTCCGAAGCCGCAACCAGCACAAAGCGCCGCAGCACGGCATCGCAACGATCACCTGTTAATCTCCCGCACGGTACCTGTACGCCAGAGCAGCTATCATTTTTCAATAGAATTTATGGATCAAACATCCGGTCTCATTGGTGTGGCACGCGACGAGAAACCCTTCGTATATAACCAGGAGACCTTCCACCTGAGTGATCTGCTCGTCGGCAGCGATATTCAAGCTAAGAAAGCATTGCCAGAAAGCCGCGACGACCTGCTCATCACACCCAATCCAGTCCGCACATTTTCAAAGTCTGAATCAGTGTTTATCTATCTGGAATTGTATGATCTCCAGCGCGACGATTTTGGCAGTACGCAATATGAGATCTCCTACACCATCGGCAAGCCAGAGGTAGATACGCTGTCGCCCACATTATTCGCGTCTCACAGTCTGATTTCTACGATGGGCAAAACAGAGATTGATCTACGCAGTGGACAAATAGCAGAAGCTCAGGGGTTGCAGACCGGACGGACAGAGGATGGCGAGGAGGGCAGTAGCGCATTTTCCGATAGCGATATATGGGGCGAGACGAAGGTTTATACGAGTGGCGGGCAGATCCATTACATAGCCGCTGAGGACTTGAAGATCAAAAGATCAAAAGATGGCAATTTAACTCGAACCGTGACAGCCTCTTACGAGGGCAATAGAGAAAATGATTTCACGTATTTGCAGATTGATGTGAATCAGGTGCCCGAGGGTATTTATCAATTGACGGTATTGGCGAGGGATAAGCGGACAGAGCAGACGGATAGGAAATACGTTTATTTTCGCATTGTAGAGTAAAGAGCGGATACTACTCTCGAACTTATATACTGCTCTTTACCCCACCCGCTCTGCGCCATTGACCGCTGAACAAACGTAAATCTCAGGCGTCAAACCAGTTGTCCTGGGATACCGCTCATTTATCGCATCTGTCAGGGCTGGCACAGCATCCCGGTCAACAATATTTACAGTACACCCCCCAAACCCAGCGCCAGTCATCCGTGCGCCGAGCACTCCTGGCACATTCAGGGCAATTTCCACCAGCAGATCAAGTTCATCTCCACTCACCTCGTAATCATCTCGCAAACTCTCGTGGGATGCGACCATCAACTGTCCAAATCCCGACAAATCCCCTTTCTTGAGCAATGCAACCGCCCGCTGCGTGCGTTCATTTTCCGTTATCACATGGCGGCACCGTTTCAAGACCATCTCCGACAACACACCACCGTAAACATCCAGCATCTCCATCGACACATCACGCAATGCTTGTATATCCGTCCCCATCGCCCGTGCGAGAAGCGAAACCCCACTTTCACACGCAGATCGCCGATTATTATACGCCGAATCCGTCAGCCCGCGCGTCACGCCCGAGTTGCAAATCACAATCTGCACATCATCGCCAAAAAGAGGGACAAGTTCAAACGAGAGATCGCGGCAATCGAGAAACAGCGCGTGACCTGCCCGGCCATTTGCCGAGATAAACTGATCCATGATCCCGCAATTAACACCCACAAAATGATTCTCTGCACGCTGTCCCAAAAGAGCCAGATCAGATCCACTTATTTCAATGCGGTTTAACACAACCATCCCCTTCCCCACCGCCATCTCCACAGCAGCCGAACTGCTCAGTCCGGCTCCCATAGGCACGTTGCCCACAATCGCCGCATCAAAACCACACAGCGAATGCCCGAGCTTTTGAAACTCGCGCACCACTCCCTTTGGATAATCCGCCCAATTGCCCTGTGCCTCCAATACATCATCGACCCGGAACTCAGTCACCTCTTCGTGCATTGCCGAGTAAATCCGCACCCGCGAATCAATTCTCGACCGTGCAGCAACAACCACCCAACGGTCAATCGCGGCGGGAAACACAAAGCCCTCATTGTAATCCGTGTGTTCCCCAATCAAATTGACGCGCCCCGGTGCCTGCACGACGACATCCGCTTTTCCCTCAAAAACCGATACAAAAACGTCTCGCGCCTGTGTGATAATAGGATGCACCATTGAAATTACCCCTTCTCAACTTTTCGCATCGCCCACCGGATCTCCTCTGCCGTCATATCCGGATCTGAGGGATTGATGAGATTCCCAAAAATATCTGCCCCCACCACATGCTTCCGCAAACCAGGTCCCCGCAAAAGCGACGTAATGTGAATTTGCATGTGATAACCGCGATCCACGCCATCTGTCGGAGCTTGCATCAATGCCAGAGTGTAGTGATACGGCGCGGCAAACAAACCGTCTAACCCGCCGAGAACATCGCGCAATCCCGCAGCCAGGCTGCGCCGTTCTTCCCCATCCAAATCCAACAAACTCGCAGCGTGTGCCTTCGGCACAATGATCACATCGTAGGGGAATTGTGCGGCAAACGGAACATAAGCCAACACATGAGGACGATCAATGAGAATTCGCCGTCCATCTCCGACTTCGACTCGATTGGCATCGCACACAAAACAACGCCCCGTTTTCTCGCGATGGGATTCAAACATAGCCAATTGCGGTTTCACCATCAGATCGGGAACCTCGCAATACGCATAAACCTGTCCATGCGGATGCGGTTGAGAATTGCCCATCACCGTGCCCGAATTCTCAAAAATTAGCGGATACACAATCTCTGGCACCTTCCCCAACCGGTCGTAAATCTCTGCCCATGCGTCAACCACCTGAACGAACGCGTCCAAAGACAGCGTTGACAAACGCTGGGCGTGATTGGGCGTATAGACCACCACCTCGCACACGCCCCGAGAGGTGCGCGAGAGGTAGGGTCCCAATTGCGCCTGCGTTTGATAGGCATCCAATACCAGCGTGGGAAAATCGTTCTCAAATGTCCACACACCCTTGTAATCTGGATTCACATCACCCGACGTTCGCGTATTTCCGGGGCAGAGATAGCATTCGGGATCATAAACCATATCATCTGATCCCTCCATAGACTGCGTTTCTCCGCGCCAGGGCCTGTCTGCGCGATGGGCAGCGATATTGACCCACCGATTCCAAAAAGGATTGAATCGTTCTTCCTGCACAACTCGATAGCCGCATGGATGGAGCCTATGCCAGTGCCAGGCGGACTCCAGCAACTCGTGCAGCGTTTCTCTCGCAGCCCACCCCATATCGCGCTGAATGCGACTCACATCGGCAATAAGCGTTGCGGGATCGCCACTTCGCCGCGGTCCAATCGCTTCGGGAATCTCATGACCGGTTACTTCGCGTGCAGCCTCCAAAATCTCCCGCACACTCACGCCCTGCCCCCTGCCGAGATTGTACGTCGCAGAACGACCCCCTGCCAACAACATATCCAGGCTCTTAATATGTGCATCGGCCAATTCCACCACAGAAATATAATCTCGTACAGCCGTGCCATCGGGGGTTGCATAATCATCTCCAAATACAGTTATCTTCTCGCGCTGCCCCAAAGCCACTTGCAAAACAATGGGGATCAAATGCGTCTCGGGATCGTGATCTTCACCAATCAACCGCGAAGGATCGGCACCTGCGGCATTAAAATAGCGGAGAACAACATATCTTCCACCAGCCTCTCGCTCGGCATAGAGCAGCATGCGTTCATCCATCATTTTAGTAACGCCATAAACATTCGTGGGAATTTTTAGCAGAGCAATATCTTCTTCGGAGAGTTTGAAAGCGATGTGTTTTTTATACCACCCCAAAAGTGTCTCAAAATCCACCGCAGCGGGCATTAACTGGCTTTTCTCAAAGCCGCCATCAGTGATCCAGTTCTGCTGATAATTTTCCTTCAGCGGAATGTGTTCTGCGCGGGGTTCGCCATACGTCGCCGCCGTAGATGATTTCACAATGGGAACGCCCTTGCCCACATCCAACAAATTCTGAAAAGCAATCACATTATTCTCAAAATACCTGTACGGCTCATCCTGGGATTCTCCCACCAGCGTCCTGGCGGCAAAATCGATAATGCCACAAAAATTGTGTCTCTCAAAAACAGAGACCAGAGCACGACTATCGAGCAAATTGACATGCTCGAAACAAAATTGCTCTGGCCCATACACCCTTTCAAACAAGGTGACAACTTCCCGATGTCCTGTTGACAGGTCATCCAGCACCACAACCCGGCGATGATCTTCCAACAGACGCCGAACCGCGTGACTGCCAACATATCCCGCTCCCCCCGTCACCAAAACAGCATCCATCATGCCTGCTCCTCTACAGAATGGTGTACAACGGGCTGTTTTCCAAGCCCCTTCATCTGAGAAAACATCACTTTGTACAATTCAATATACACATTGAACAAGCAGAGATTGAACTATTTTCAAAACGCAATATATACCTCGCATTTGTTTTGAACTTGACATCTCGCCATAAAGGTCTTATTTTTTTACATATAGACAACATACAGCTTTTTAGCGTATTATGCCGTGTGTCAAAAAAGTCTATCTCGAAACCCGACAGTGGATTCCGAGATAGATTTTTCATTTCATGGGATATTATTATGAATCGCGTTTATCTGACCAAAAATGGGTATGAGAAAATTCGAACTGAGTTGATCCGTCTGCAAACCAAAGAGCGGCCAATTGTCATTGCAGCGATTAAAAAAGCGCGCGAGTTTGGCGACCTGAGCGAAAACGCCGAATACCATGCAGCCAAAGAGCGGCAGGCATTTCTCGAAAAGAAAATTGCCGAATTGCAAGAAAAACTCACGAACTCAGAAATTATCGACGAAAGCCAAATCCCCAAAGACAAAGCCTATCTGGGCGCAACGGTCAAATTGCAAGATAAAAAAAATGGCAGAGAAATGCAGTACACACTGGTCACCGTGGATGAAGCTGATTTTGACCAGAATAAAATATCGACAGCATCTCCCATTGGCAAAGCTCTGTTGGGCAAACGCGTTGGCGAGGTCGTCGATGTTCAAGTGCCCGTCGGCATACTCACTTATGAGATTCTCGATATCTCAAGAGACTGAATTTTTCATACAAACCAAAAGGTGACATTGTCAATGTCGCCTTTTTTATAAATAAAAAAGGGCAAATCGACATCTGTCGGTTTGCCCTTTAAACAATGCATAGACAAGGTCAAGCGTCTTTCTTTTCCTCTACAACTTCCTCTTCTTCAGCAGAAGCGTCAGACTCGGTTTCCTCAACATCGGATTCGGTTATTGCGTCATCGGACACCAGCTCAATCAAACACAATTCACTGCTATCACCTCGCCTGGGACCCAGCTTGAGAATACGCGTATATCCGCCACCTCGGTCGGCAAATGAGGGACCAATTTCTTCAAATAACTTTGTGAGCACCACCTTATTCTGAATACGCCGCAAAACTTGACGCCGCGCGTGCAAGTCGCCACGCTTGGCAAAAGAGATCAATCGTTCGGCGACACTGCGCAATTCTTTCGCCTTTGGCAGTGTAGTACGCACCTTGCCGTTGTCAAATAGAGACGTGGCCATATTGTTGAGCATGGCTTTTTTGTGGCTCGCCGTGCGACCCAGCTTTCTGCCCCTTTTCCCGTGCCTCATTGGTTTCCTCGTTAAAAATCGTCGTCCAAAATCGAGATGTGGTCAGATTTGGAAGCGACATCTTGATATTTGCTTACATCAATGCCAAATGCGATACCCAAATTTTCGAGAATAGCTGTCAATTCATTGAGCGATTTGCGGCCAAAATTGCGGAATTTGAGCATTTCGTTTTCCGTTTTTTGAACGAGATCTTCAAGTGTTATAATATTGGCAGCCTTTAAGCAATTTGCCGACCGCACCGACAATTCCAACTCATCTACAGGCATCTTGAGCAGTGTTGCAATGCGGCGCGTTTCCTCATCGACAACTTCTTCCAATTCTTCTTCTGGCTCTTCTTCAAAATTGATAAACAACTCGAGATGATTTTTCAATATTCTCGCAGCATGAGCCACCGCATCGTCGGGTCGCACAACGCTGTTTGTCCAAACAGCCAGTGAAAGTTTATCGTAATCGGTCTGCTGCCCTACGCGCGCATTATCGATTTCATAATGCACTTTTCGGATTGGGGAAAAAGCAGCATCCAACACAATGGTCCCCATGGGCTGGTCTGCCTGCTTGTTTGCTTCTGCCAGCACATAGCCTCGGCCTTTCCCAACGGTGACTTCCATGTCGAGCACACCGTCTTTGTCGAGTGTTGCAATATGTAAATCGGGATTCATGACTTCGACATCGGCATCGACTTGCAAATCGCCAGCCTTGAGTTCTCCCGGACCCTCTTTTTTTACATATAGCAATTTGTCTGCATCTGTATGCATGCGCAGGCAAATTTCCTTGAGATTTAGAACGACTTCCGTCACATCTTCCACGACGCCCTCAATCACGGTAAACTCGTGCTGAATTCCTTCAATTTTCACGGCCTTAACAGCAGCCCCCTCAATGGAAGAAAGCAAGACACGGCGCAGTGCATTCCCAATCGTAGCACCAAACCCGCGCTCAAGAGGCTGAACACTAAACAGGCCGTAATCATCACTCAGGCTTTCTTCATCGATCTGTACAAATCGAGGCATTTGAAAATTTTTCGCGTTCATAAACAAAAGCTCCCGGTGCGCGTCCATTACTTGGAGTAAAGCTCAACAATGAGCTGCTCTTCAACAGGCGTTGGTATATCATCTCGCTTTGGATATTCTACAAGCGTACCGCTCAAATTCACTTTATCTACCGAAAGCCAAGACGATTGACCAGCATCACCAGTGCGCGTGAGTGCATCGTGAATGAGTTGCATCTGGCGACTTTTTTCTCGTACCTGCACAGTATCTCCCGGCGAAACCTGAAATGAAGGAATATCTACGGTTCGTCCATTGACAGCGATGTGGCGATGTCTCACGAGTTGTCGCGCTGATTTTCGAGATGGTGCAAAACCCAAGCGATATATCATGTTGTCCAGACGACATTCGAGCATCTGCAAAAGCAACTCACCCGTCACACCCTTTCTACGAGCGGCTTTTGAATAATACGTGCGAAACTGATTTTCCAGTACGCCGTAGATACGCTTTGTTTTTTGTTTTTCACGAAGCTGAAGTGCGTATTCCGACGGCTTTCGACGCATATTTTGTCCATGCATGCCGGGCGCATAACTTCGTCGGTCAAATGAACATTTGTCCATGTGACATCGCGCACCTTTGAGAAACAACTTCATGCCTTCTCGGCGACACAATTTACAACTTGGGCCAGTGTATCTCGCCATTCAATATCTCCCTGTTTTCTGTGTTAAACGCGGCGGCGCTTAGGAGGACGGCACCCATTGTGTGGAATTGGGGTAACATCTTTGATCGCTGAAATTTCCAATCCAGCTCCCTGCAGCGACCGCACGGCGGCTTCTCGCCCAACGCCAGGTCCTTTGACCCAGACTTCCACCCGGCGCAAACCCATTGCCATGGCTTCTCGCGCCGCATCAGTGGCAGCCAACTGAGCAGCATAAGGCGTACTTTTTCTCGACCCTTTAAACCCGACTTTCCCCGTTGATGACCAGGAAATAACTCTACCTTCACGGTCACTTAGAGTGACAATAGTATTGTTAAAACTGGCATTGACATGTGCGACGCCATGGGCTTCAACGCGTCTATTCCGTCGTCTTCCTCTTCTGACCGCCAAACGACTCCTCCTTTGATTGTCCTGCGTCCATCTATACGGTTCGTCTGCGACTGCCAATACCGGGTTTCTTTCCCTTGCGCGTCCTGGCATTGGTGCGCGTCCGCTGCCCTCTCACCGGCAAACCGCGACGCCATCGCAAACCTCGATAGCATCCAATATCCATCAATCGCTTGATGTTCATTGCAACTTCGCTTCGCAGGTTTCCTTCAACCTTGTACTCGCCTTCGACAACTGAGCGCAATTTGGTGACTTCCTCGTCAGTCAAAGCATCTACGCGCGTATCAGGCGAAATCTGCGTCTGTGTCAAAATTTTTTGTGAAGTGCTCAAACCAATACCCAAAATATATGTCAACGCAACTTCCACGCGCTTTTCTCTTGGAATATCTACACCTGCAATTCGGGCCATGCGATTGCGTCTCCTATAAGGTTATCCTTGTCGCTGTTTGTGTCGCGGGTTGACTTTGCAAATCACGCGCACGACACCGCGGCGGCGAATGATCTTGCAGTGATTGCAACGACGGCGAACTGATGATTGAACTTTCATAAATAAATCTCCAGCATTCTGAGTAGATCAAGCTCGGCGTCCTCGAATGCGGCCTTTTTTCATAAACCCATCGTAGTGACGCATCAGCAAATGCGATTCAACCTGCTGTAAAGTGTCGAGTGCCACACCGACCATAATCAACAAACCCGTACCGCCAAACACTTGTTCGAGACCAGGATGAACCCCCATAGAATTGATAATAAAGTATGGGCCAACGGCTATTGCAGCTAAGAAAATCGCACCTGGCATGTTGATTCGCGTAAGCACCCGATCGATAAAGTCCGACGTGCGTTTGCCCGGTCTGACGCCGGGAATAAATCCGCCTTGCCGTTTCATATTATCCGCTAGATCAATCGGATTAAACACAATGGCGGTATAAAAATAAGCAAAGAAAATGACCAGCAAGGAGTAAATTGACCAGTAAGGCAATGACACCCAGGACATACTCGGCGTAAAAGCAGCCGCGAGATTTTGCATAAATACATTATTAGGGGCAAAGCCAGCCATTGTCGCAGGTAAAAACATAATGGCCTGAGCAAAAATAATAGGCATCACGCCAGAAGTATTGACTTTGAGCGGTATATGTGTGCTTTGCCCACCATATACCCGTCGTCCAACGACGCGTTTGGCGTATTGTACCGGAATTCTACGCGTGCCCTGTGTGATGAGCACAACCAGAGCAGTTAAGGCAACAACGATTACTAAAACAGCTATTTCGATCAAAATTGCTTTGTCATTGGTCACAAAATCGCGATATTCCTGCCGCACGACAAAGGGCAATGCCGCAATAATGCCAATAAAAATGAGTAGCGACATTCCGTTGCCAATACCGTGTGCGTCAATTTGTTCCCCCAACCACATAATCAACACGGTTCCGGCAGTAATTGTCAATACAGTCAACAGTCGGAAGCCCCACCCGGGATAGAGGACGACCGAAAGTCCAGTCGCTGGCGACTGAAGGCTCTCCAGGAAAAAACTCACCCCCAAGGATTGCGCCGCAGCCAGTGCAACTGTGCCATACCGCGTATATTGTATAATCTTTTTTCGCCCCGCTTCCCCTTCTTTTTGCAACTTTTGAAGAGATGGCACGACAGCACCCATCAATTGAAAAATAATGGACGCGCTGATATAAGGCATAATACCCAGTGCAAATACCGTCGCACGGGTAAATGCCCCACCTACAAACATGTCGTAGAGACCAAAGATCGTTTGGCTGGTGCCTGCAAAAAATTCTCCCAGGGCAACCCGATCTATTCCGGGTATGGGAATCTGCCCTCCCAGGCGATAAATCGCCAGAATACCCAGCGTAAATAACACCTTATATCGCAGTTCCGGAATTTTAAAAACGCTCTTGACGCTCTCGAGCAACACCGCCTCCTCTCAGCCGAGCTCAGTCGGTTTTGGCCTCAACATCTCCGCCAGCTGCAAGAACTTTTTTTTCTGCCGCAGCTGATATTGCCTGAACCCGAATCTGCAATGGTACAGAAATTTCGCCTCGCCCCAAAATTTTCACAGGGCGTTTTGTAGAGGCAATCAAACCCGCATCTTTGAGCACTTCGGGGGTAATCTCACCCGAAAACTCCCTACTTGCCAAATCGTCGAGGTTTACGACCTGATAGGTCACCCGAAAAGGATTGTTAAACCCAACTTTCGGCAAGCGCCGGTGCAGGGGTGTTTGTCCCCCTTCAAACCCAACTTTGCGTTTGGATCCCGAACGCGCCCGCTGCCCTTTGTGCCCTTTACCCGCAGTCTTGCCTGTTCCAGAGCCAGGGCCAATGCCCAAACGTTTCTTTTTAGAAGTTGCCCCCTGAGGCGGAGAGAGATTCCCAAGTTTCATTATCGCATCCCGTGTTTCAAGTTTCTTCAACTTTGACCAGATGTGCAACAGTCGCCAGCATGCCGCGCAATTGGGGAGAATCAGCGTGTTCTACAGTATGCCGAATGCGGCGAATTCCCAACGCATCCAGCGTCTGTTGTTGTTTTTTTTGCCGCTTAATTGCACTGCGAATTTGTGTAACCCGCAGTGTTTTTTGATCGCCCATCACTACCCCCGTACAGAAACCAATTCGGATTCTTCTACGCCTCGCAATAGTGCAAACATTCTCGCATCTTTCAACCGCGTTAATCCTTCCATCGCGGCTTTAACAGCATTCTGAGGATTTTGAGATCCCAATGACTTCGTCAGCACATTTTGAACGCCAGCCAGTTCCAAAACCGCACGCACACCGCCTCCTGCAATAATACCCGTACCGGGCGCAGCGGGTTTGAGCAAAACGCGAGAAGCACCAAACCGTCCAATAATCTCGTGGGGCAATGTTCCATCAACGACTGGCACGCGCACCAGATTTTTATTTGCATCGTCGGCAGCTTTGCGAATGGCTTCAGAGACTTCGCCCGCTTTCCCCATTCCAATCCCAACAATACCTTTTTTGTCACCAATTACACAAAGCGCATTAAAAGCAAAACGTCGTCCACCTTTGCGAACGTGAGATACCCGTTTGATGCTATTGTTGATAACGATTTCCGTCAGATCTAAACCCGTGGCTTCAATTTTGCTCAAAATCGGCTCCTTAACATTAAAAATTCAACCCGCCTTCGCGTGCTCCTTCAGCCAATGCTTTGACACGACCGTGATAGAGATAACCTGCGCGATCAAAAACGACCTGTGAGATACCAGCTTCCTGCGCTCGCACGGCCAATGCTTTCCCCACTTCACGGCTTTTATGGCATTTGCCTTCAATAGTTCGCAACTGATCTTTGAGCTGCGGAGCATTTGAGGATATACCCATTAGAGAGCGTCCATTCACATCATCAATCAATTGCGCCTGAATGTGTTTTAGACTCCTGAAAATCGTCAGACGCGGGCGATCAGCCGTTCCCAAAAGCCTCTTTCTAATGCGCATTTGACGACGCCTGCGCATCCTGGTCTTTTTAATTTGCTTGTCTGCCATTGAACAACCTCAAAATTTAAGCTACTGCTGCCTTGCCGGCCTTGCGCCGTACGTATTCGCCGCTATATCGGATACCTTTCCCCTTATAGGGTTCGGGAGGCCGAATATTTCGGATGTTCGCCGCTGTGCGTCCCACGAGTTCTTTATCGGCTCCACTAATCTTAACCAGCGCCTGGGAATTCTCGATCTCAGAGGGAGGCGCATCGACACTAAATTCAATTCCCTGAGGGGCTTCAACCGTTACCGGGTGACTGAACCCCACGTTGATATCCAAATTTTTTCCTTTCATATCTGCGCGATATCCCACTCCAACAACGACCAGGTACTTCTCAAAACCAGCCGTTACGCCCTGAACAGCATTTGCCAATAAAGCACGCGTGAGGCCCCAAATAGATTTGTGATGCCGGTCTTCGGGATCTTCCACGGTGACAGAAAGGGATTCACCCTCTTGCACGACCTGTGTGAGCGGATGTAAAGGTACCTGTAAAGTCCCTTTAGGGCCTTTTATTTCCGCCTGTGTGGCCCCAATTTGCACATTGACGCCCCCTGGAACGTCAATCGGCTGTTGACCTATTCTCGACACAATATACTCCTTCCAGACCTCTACCAGACGCTACAAACAACTTCGCCGCCAACACCTTCTCGACGCGCAGTCCGATCTGTCAAAATACCTTTTGATGTCGATAAAATAGCGACACCCAATCCATTGAGTATTCGAGGAATTTCGTCTTTACCCACATATTTTCTCAGACCGGGGCGACTTTCGCGCTTCAACCCTTGAATCGCGCTTTCCTCGTCGGGACTGTATTTAAGATAAAGGCGCAAATACCCCTGTCGGTTGTCATCGATATACGCATAATTGTGAACAAAGCCGCTTTCTTTTAAGATGCGGGCAATCTCGCGCTTCATCTTGGAACTCGGAATATCCACCTTGCGATGTCCGGCGCGACATGCATTTCGCACGCGCGTCAACATATCGGCAATCGGATCCGTCATCATGTGGGCTTCTCCCTCAATTACCAACTGGCCTTTGTCACGCCGGGAATCTCACCAGCGAGGGCCAACTCGCGAAAACATATACGGCAAATACCAAATTTGCGCAAATAACCGCGTGGCCTACCGCATCTGTGACACCGATTATAACGGCGGACTGCAAATTTCTGTTTGCGCTTTGCTTTGGCAATCATAGATTTTTTAGCCATATTGGACCTGACCTCGTGTTAATTCTTTTATTTAATCTTGATTTTGAAACGGCATGCCCATTTCGTTGAGCAGTTCAAAAGCCTCTTCATCCGTAGAGGCCGTAGTGACCAGGGTTACATCGAGGCCGCGAATTTTGTCGATTTGATCATAGTCAATCTCAGGAAAAATAATTTGTTCCTGAATACCGATCGTATAGTTGCCCCGACCATCAAATGAGCGCATTGAAAGGCCGCGAAAGTCGCGAATACGCGGCACAGAAAAATTGAAAAAACGATCGAGAAATTCGTACATACGAGACCTGCGAAGCGTGACAGCACAGCCAATGGGTACACCCTGTCGCAGCTTAAAATTTGAAACGGCTTTTCGCGCCCTGCGAATTGAGGGCCGCTGTCCAGCAATGCGGGTCAAGTCTTCAACAGCATTTTCAATGACTTTGGCATTGAGAACAGCTTCACCAACACCCATATTTAAGACAACCTTTTCCAATTTGGGCACCTGCATGCGATTTTTATACCCAAATTTTTGGATGAGCACCGATACAACTTCGTTCTCATAGTATTCTTGTAATCGCGTTACCATGTCGTCCTCGTTATTCAACTTCGGGAATTTGCTCACCACTTTTTTGAGCAATCCGCACACGCGACCCATCTTCGAGGCGCTGAATGCGAATCCTTGTCCGCTCATCGGTTTGCGAATCGACGATCATGAGATTGGACACATGCAAGGGCGCTTCCTTTTCCACGATGCCGCCTTGCTGATTATTGGGATTGGGTCGCGTGTGGCGCTTGACGTTATTGATCCCTTCCACCAGCACGCGTTTTTTCCTGGGCCACACATGCAAAACGCGCCCACGTTGACCCGTATAAACCCCGCTTATCACCTCAACTTGATCACCCTTGCGAATCCTCATCTCAACACACTTACCTTTCTTTATATCACTTCGGGCGCCAAAGATACAATGCGCATAAATCGCCTCTCGCGCAACTCGCGGGCGACGGGTCCAAATATGCGCGTCCCTCGAGGTTCGCCTTCCGCGCTGATCAAAACAGCGGCATTGTCATCAAATCGAATATAGGACCCATCTGCCCTTCGCGTCTCTTTCTTTGTACGGACGATCACGGCACGCGCAACCTCACCGCGCTTTACACCACTGTTGGGCTGTGCATCTTTAACTGAAACCACAACAGTATCACCGAGTTTGGCATACTTGCGCTTCGTGCCTCCTAAAATGCGAAAACACATCACCTTTCGGGCACCTGTGTTATCCGCACAATTTAATACCGAATATTCCTGGACCATGTTCTCTCCGCCTAATGCGCCTTTTTTATAATTTCTACCAACCGCCAGCGCTTGGTCTTGCTCAAAGGCCGCGTTTCCACAACCATCACCTCATCGCCGGCTCTGGCTTCATTATTCTCATCGTGCGCTGCCAATTTTGAACGTCTTTGCATAACTTTTCCATAAAGGGGGTGTGGCACCTGTCGCCGTACCTCAACGACTATTGTTTTATTAGACTTGTCGCTGACCACCAGCCCTACACGTGTTTTGCGGTGCCTGCGAGTTTCCACCATACACCGATTCTCCTTAAAAATTACGCATTGGGTAGTTCTCGAATGCCTAACTCGTGTTCGCGCAACACGGTTTTAAGCCGAGCGAGATCCTTGCAGGCATCTCGAAATGCAATTGGATTATCGAGCTGGCGCGTAGCCAACTGAATGCGGAGATTCACGAGTTCATCCTCTTGTTCAGCAATTCTTTCCCTTACATCGTTTGCTGTTAGATCTCGAATTTCACTCGGTTTCATTCGTCGTGTCCCCCGCGTTCAACAAAACGGACTTTAATGGGCAATTTCCGACTGGCCAATCTGATTGCGCGTTGCGCGCTTTCGCGTGGCACGCCCTCAATTTCAAACAGGATCCGCCCGGGTTTGATGACTGCCACCCAGTATTCGGGATTGCCTTTGCCTTTGCCCATACGGGTTTCTGCTGGCTTAACCGTAAGGGGTTTATCTGGAAAAACGCGAATCCAAACTTTCCCACCGCGCCCCAAAGACTTATTAATCGCCACGCGGGCAGCTTCAATCTGTCTGTTGGTAATCCATCCCGGTTCAATGGCCTGCAAACCGTATTCGCCAAAAGAAATATTGGCTCCTCGATAGGCCATACCTTTGCGACGCCCCCTCTGCTGCTTTCTCCATTTAACCCGTTTTGGCATTAACATAATAGCCACTCCTATCCCGACTTACGTCGGCAGATGGACGTCCTGACCCATTTTTTCTCCGTGACAGATCCAGACTTTTACCCCTACAGTACCCGAGGTCGTATAAGCAGTAGATCTGGCATAGTCTATATCAGCGCGAAGCGTGTGGAGTGGAACGCGTCCTGCAGGCTCTGATTTTTCAACGCGAGACATTTCCGCCCCACCAAGGCGCCCTCCACACACGACTTTAATCCCTTCAGCCCCCATGCGCACCGCTGATGCAACGGCTTTTTTCATTGCACGGCGAAATGAGACGCGCTGCTCGAGTTGTCGGGAGATATTATCGGCGACGAGTTGGGCGTTGAGTTCTGGTCGCTTAATTTCATTGATGTTAATATAAATTTCTTTGCCTGTCAGGTGCTTTAATTCATCCCGCAATTTATCGACCTCTGCGCCTTTGCGTCCAATTACAATGCCAGGACGAGCGGTGTGAATCGAAATTGTCACCCGCTTAGGGGCACGTTCAATGTCTATTTGTGCAACGCTTGCCCGCTGCAGACGGCTGGTAATATATCGCCTGAGCATGAGATCTTCTTGAAGCAGGCTGGCAAAATCGCGATTGGCAAACCAGCGGGAACGCCAGTCTTTGACAATTCCCAACCTCACTCCGATTGGATGCGTTTTCTGGCCCAAAGTGACTCTCCTATTCCTCGTCTGAAATAACCAGCGTGATGTGGCTATATCGCTTGCGAATCATGCCGGCAGCACCACGCGGCTGAGGACGCAACCGCTTTAATGCGATGCCGCCATCGACAAACGCCTCTTTCACAAAGAGCGCGTCTTCGACTGCGGATTCTTCTTCGCGGTTGACCGCATTTGCAACCGCGGATTGCAAAGTGCGCGCTACAATACGCGCGGCCTTTTTAGGTGTAAATTGCAGAATGTGGAAAGCTTCCTCCACATCTTTACCCCGCACCAGATCAACCACCTGTCGCACCTTGCGCGGTGAAATTCTTGAATAGCGCAATACCGCCCGAGCTTCCATTTAAAATTCCCGTCTCAAAATATCACTGTAAAGAAGTGGCGCGTTCAGTAGATCGCCCCGCGCGCGCTCCCCGGTGCGTACGCGTGGGAGCAAATTCACCGAGTTTGTGTCCAACCATGTTTTCTGTAATATAAACGGGGATAAATTTATTCCCATTGTGTACAGCAAGCGTATGCCCCACAAACTCTGGCGCGATTGTCGATCGTCGCGCCCACGTCTGAATAACCCGCTTATTACCAGCCTTATTCATTTGTTCAATCTTTTTTATGAGACTCGGCTCAATAAAAGGCCCTTTTTTAATTGACCGTGCCATAAAATAATACTCCTGATTACTTGCGTCTCTGAATGATCATTTGGTCAGTTTTATTTTTCTTTTTGCGCGTTTTATATCCTTTTGTGGGTTGTCCCCAGGGCGTCACCGGATGCCTGCCGCCTGTTGCTCGACCTTCTCCACCACCGTGAGGATGATCAACAGGGTTCATAGCAACACCACGCACTTTTGGACGTTTGCCCAACCAGCGAGTCCGTCCTGCTTTTCCGACAACGACATTTTCATGCTCTAAATTGCCAACCTGCCCAATAGTCGCATAACACGATACCAGGACCAACCGACGCTCGCCTGAAGGCAGGCGGAGAGTTGCAAAATTGCCTTCTTTGGCCATCACCTGAATCTCAGCACCTGCCGAGCGACCAATCTGTCCGCCTTTTCCGGGCTTGAGTTCAACATTGTGTACATTGCTCCCCAAAGGGATATTTGCCAGAGGGAGCGCATTACCTGGTCTGATCTCTGCATCTGCACCTGAGGCAACCTCATCTCCAACTCTTAAACCAATCGGTGCCAGAATATAGCGTTTTTCGCCATCGACATAATGCAGGAGTGCAATGCGCGCCGATCGATTTGGATCGTACTCAATGCTATGCACAATTGCAGGCACACCTACTTTATCGCGCTTGAAATCAATTCGGCGATACTGACGCCGATGTCCGCCACCGCGACGACGGCTCGTGATACGCCCTCGATTATTGCGTCCCCCAGATTTTTTATTGGGTTCAACAAGGGATTTTTCTGGCTTATCTTTTGTAATCTCTTCAAAAGAAGAGACTGTCTTAAATCGCAACGAAGGCGTTATTGGGCGAAACTTCTTAACAGGCATGAGTTATCCTTCAAAAAAGTCGATAATATGTCCATCGGCAAGAGTGACAACAGCCTTTTTCCAGTTGGAACGGCGGCCTTGAAACCGGCCAAGTCGCTTGATCTTGCCGTGCATAGTGCTCGTATTGACCTTTACGACTTCGACATCGAACATGGCTTCAACCGCACGCTGAATATCGACTTTGTTTGCACCACTGAGAACTTCAAATACATATTTATTGTGATTTTCCTGCAAATTAGAAGCCCGCTCGGTAATAACGGGACGCCGGATAATCTGCTTAGAATTCTTCACGAGGCCCCCCACAGATCACGAATGCGAGAAACTGCACTGCGTGTGAGAACCAGGACATCTGCATTGATCACGTCATAAGTGGAAACTTGCGAAACGGGTAATACGGAAAGCCTGGGGATATTCCGACAGGATTTGACGGTATTTTCAGCGATACCATCCGTCAAAAGCAATATTTTTTGTCCCCTGATTTCAAGCATTTGTGTCATTTGTGCCATTCTCTTTGTTTTGGGCACCTCAAGCTCAAAATCTTCCAGGACAGATATGGATTCGCCGAGTGCTTTTTGCGAAAATGCCGAGCGTATGGCCAGTTTTTTGACCTTCTTGGGCACCCGTTCCCGAAAATGTCTCGGTCTGGGGCCATGAGCCACCCCACCACCGATCAATATAGGCGACCCAGCTGTTCCCTTACGGGCACGACCCGTACCTTTTTGTCGGTACATCTTCCGTTTTGACCGGTTGACTTCTGAGCGGGTTTTCGTCGAGGCATTGCCTTGCCGCTGATTGGCCAAATACGCTTTAACGACATAATAGATCGCGTCAGCCGATGGTTCAATTCCAAAAACTGTTTCGGGTAGCTCCATCGATCCGATTTCTTCACCATCAAGATTGCAAACCTCAACAGATGCCATAATCGCCTTACCTCAAATCAGTTGCGTTTCTCAATAACAACCGTAGCCCCTTTACCTCCAGGCACGGCACCTTTTAAGAGGAGCAAATTTTGCTCGGTATCTACACCCACGACCTTTAATCCCCGAACAGTTACCTGCTGATTCCCCATATGACCTGCCATACGCATTCCCTTAAACACCCGCGAAGGATTCGAACTTTGGCCTATAGAACCAGGCGCGCGATGTCTATCGGATTGTCCATGGGTTTTGGGGCCACCTCTGAATCCGTGGCGCTTGACACCACCCTGGAATCCACGACCTTTTGATCGAGCCGCAACATCGACAACCTCGCCTACCTCAAACATGCTGACATTGAGTGTCTCGCCTATAGCATATTCGGAGACATCATCAACTCGAAATTCCACAAGACCTCGATGGGGATTAACACCTGCCTTCTTGAAAATTCCTTGATCCGCGCGGTTCAGCCGATTGGGCCGAATCTCATCGTGCCCAACCCTCAATGCCATATACCCATCCGAATCCCAATTTTTGATCTGCACAATGGGACACGGAACAACTTCGAGAACCGTGACAGGCGTCAACATTTCTGCGTCATCAAATGCCTGTGTCATACCGATTTTTTTTCCAATCAATCCCAACACGACTACACCTTGATTTCAATATCTATACCCGCAGGCAGGTCCAGCTTCATCAGAGCATCTACCGTTTGGGGCGTTGAGTTGTGAATGTCGATCAACCTTTTGTGTACGCGCATCTCAAATTGCTCGCGCGATTTTTTATCGACATGTGGAGATCGCAATACCGTATAGAGCGAGCGCCTCGTCGGCAGAGGAATGGGGCCAGAAATAAGCGCCCCAGTCCGTTTTGCTGTCCGAACGATTTCTTCAGCAGAACGATCCAGCGCATTGTGGTTGTATGCTTTTAGTCTAATTCTAATTTTTTGTGCAGGCACGAGCCACCCCTTCGCGGTTCTTATTCAACAATTTCAGTAATCACACCCGAGCCAATAGTTCGACCACCTTCCCGCACGGCAAATCGCAGTTCGGTCTCCATAGCGATTGGCGTAAGCAGTTCTACAGACATGGTCACATTATCGCCGGGCATCACCATTTCTACGCCCTCGGGCAACTCGACTTTACCAGTCACATCCGTTGTGCGAAAATAAAACTGAGGTTGATAGCCAGTAAAGAAGGGTTTGCTGCGACCACCTTCTTTATCTGTCAGCACATAAACTTCGCCTTTAAACTTTTTATGGGGGGTCACTGAACCCGGTTTGGCAACCACCATGCCGCGTTCAATTTCATCTTTGTCAACACCGCGAAGCAACAAACCGACATTGTCACCAGCCCTGCCCTCATCCAGCAGTTTGCGGAACATTTCCACGCCCGTAACCGTTGTATTGCGACTCTCGCGAATGCCCACAATCTCAACTTCCTCACCGACATTGACCACGCCGCGTTCAATGCGCCCAGTACCTACTGTACCGCGCCCCGTAATCGTAAATACGTCCTCAACCGGCATCAAAAAATCTTTGTCAATCTCGCGCACAGGCTCCGGAATATTTTCATCTACGGCTTCCATTAACTCCCAGATACAGGCACAATCTTCGGAATCGGGATCGTCAGACTCCAAAGCTTTGAGGGCAGAACCCTGGATCACTGGTACATCATCGCCGGGGAAATCATATTGGTCCAACAACTCGCGGACTTCCAGATCAACAAGTTCGAGCAATTCTTCATCATCGACCATATCGACCTTATTCATAAATACCACGATAGAAGGCACATTGACCTGGCGTGAAAGCAGAATATGCTCGCGGGTCTGAATCATGGGACCATCTGCGGCACTAACGACCAGAATCGCACCATCCATCTGCGCGGCACCCGTGATCATGTTTTTCACATAGTCAGCATGTCCGGGACAATCTACGTGGGCATAGTGCCGATTTTCCGTCTGATACTCCACGTGAGCCGTATTAATGGTGATTCCACGCTCTTTTTCTTCGGGTGCTTTGTCAATGTCGTCAAAGGGCATAAAATCGGCAAGCCCCTTGGCTGCCAGCGTCTTGGTAATAGCAGCAGTCAGCGTGGTTTTGCCGTGATCGACATGCCCGATTGTGCCGATGTTGACATGGGGTTTGTCCCGTTCAAATTTTTCCTTCGCCATATTTTCCTCCTAAAAAGATCGAACAAAAATAAAAAACGCGTTCGCTTAAGTTGCAAATACATTGACTGAAGAGAGAATGTCTTCAGCGATGCTCTGCGGCATTTCCTCAAATTTGGAAAATTCCATTGAATAAATCGCGCGGCCCTGTGTTATAGACCGCAGCTTTGTTGCATAACCAAACATTTCACTCAGCGGCACAGTGGCCGAGATGACCTGTGCATCGGGGCGATTGACAATACCTACAATATGCCCTCGACGCGCATTCAAATCACCTATAACATCGCCCATATAGTCTTCGGGCACAACGACTTCCACATCAAAAACAGGTTCCATAAGATAAGTTTTAGCCCTTTTGGCTGCCTCTTGAAAAGCTATTGAACCAGCAATCTTGAAGGCTATTTCAGAAGAATCAACATCGTGATAGGAACCGTCAAACAGTTCGACTTTGACATCATCTATTGGATACCCCGCCAGAACGCCACCCGTCATTGCCTCCTGAATTCCCGCACGCACGGCAGGGATATATTCAGACGGAATTGCACCACCTGTAATTTTATTCTCGAAAACAAGTCCTGTACCGGGTTTACCAGGTTCCAGATTGATAACCACATGACCGTATTGACCCCGACCGCCACTTTGGCGGACAAAGCGCCCGTGAATATTTTGAACAGCATTGCGGAGGGCCTCTTTATAAGTGACCTGTGGTTTGCCAACATTGGCCTCAACCCTGAATTCGCGTTTGAGGCGATCCACAATAATCTCCAGGTGCAATTCACCCATCCCCGAAATAATGGTCTGTCCGGTATCTGGATCAATTGCTACGTGAAAAGTCGGATCTTCTTCAGTCAGCTTGTTCAGCGCGATACCAAGTTGATCCTGATCAGCTTTGGTTCTCGGTTCAATTGCCACAGAAATCACGGGCTTGGCAAAATCCATTGATTCCAATATCACAGGCTCTTTTTCATCGCAAAGTGTCTCTCCTGTCGCCGTGTCTTTCAGCCCAACAACAGCAGCAATATCACCTGCGGACACCGCATTGATCTCTTCCCGCTTATTCGCGTGCATTTGCAACACACGGCCGATGCGCTCGCGTTTGCCCTTGTTGGCGTTGAGAACATAAGAACCCGTATTTAACTGACCTGAATATACGCGAAAATAAGTCAACCGCCCGACATAAGGGTCAGTCATCACCTTAAAAGCCAAAGCAGCAAAAGGCACTTCGTCGGAAACTGGACGAGAAACGCCAATGTCGAAATTTTTGAGATCGTGTCCCACAATTTCAGGCACATCGCGGGGCGAGGGCAAATATGCGACAATGGCGTCTAACAAGCGCTGCACGCCTTTGTTCTTAAATGCCGACCCACAAAGCACAGGCACAGCAGCGCTGTTGATTACAGCCTGGCGCAAAGCAACTCTAATCTCATCTTCGCTGATATCTTCGCCTTCGAGAAATTTTTCCATCAAGGTGTCGTCAAAATCGGAGACTGCTTCCAGCAATTGCTCGCGGCCTTCATAGGCGCGTTCTTCCAGATCATTTGGAATACTATCTTCCGTAAACATGGTGCCTAAAGAATCGTCTTCGTAGGTTACGAGTTT
Source organism: Gemmatimonadota bacterium (assembly GCA_009838845.1). Lineage (NCBI taxonomy): Bacteria > Pseudomonadati > Gemmatimonadota > Gemmatimonadota bacterium. The sequence continues at coordinate 25,426 of VXRD01000164.1, forward strand.
CATCTTGATCAAGTCAATCAACCCCGTAAACATCTCACCGGACCCAACCGGCAACTGAACGGGAACAAAATTGGACGCCAACCTTTCACGCATCATCTCTACTACGCGGTCGAAATCGGCACCCGTGCGATCCATTTTGTTGACAAATGCAATCCGGGGCACTGAATATTTGTCTGCCTGACGCCAGACAGTTTCAGTTTGGGGTTCAACACCACCAACTGCACAAAATAGCCCTACAGCACCGTCTAAAACGCGCAACGACCGCTCGACTTCGGCGGTAAAATCAACGTGTCCTGGCGTATCGATAATATTGATGCGATGGTCATCCCAAAAACACGTTGTAGCTGCCGACGTAATGGTAATGCCACGCTCGCGCTCTTGAGCCATCCAATCCATCGTGGCTGCACCATCGTGCACCTCACCCATCCTGCGCAAAATACCCGTATAATAGAGAATGCGCTCGGTCGTCGTGGTCTTACCTGCGTCAATATGCGCCATAATCCCGATATTTCGGGTGCGCTCTAAGTCGTATTTTCTCGGCATCTTAGTCACTTACCAGCGATAATGCGCAAATGCGCGATTGGCCTCTGCCATGCGGTGCGTTTCTTCACGTCGCTGCATGGCACGTCCTTGCCCATTTGCTGCATCCATAAATTCACCAGCCAAACGCTGAGCCATTGTCTTTTCGCCTCGTTCCCTGGCAAATAAAATCAACCAGCGAATAGACAGCGCAAGACGTTCATCGGGACGGACTTCTTCGGGCACCTGGTAAGTCGCACCACCGACGCGACGCGATCTCACCTTGACAACTGGTTTGACATTATCAAGTGCTTTTTCAAAAATCTCTAAGCCGGTATTCCCACTGCGCTCTTCAACCAGATCAAGCGCCTCATAAAAAATTCGTTCACCCACACTCTTTTTGCCCTTGCGAAACAAGCAGTTGACAAAACGCGTCACCAACAGGCTACTGTATTTGGGATCTGGAGCCAGGTATCGTTTTTCCGCTCGCCGCTTTCGCATATCGAGATCTACCTCTTTTTAAAATAAGGGGGATACGCCACCAAGGTGGTATCCCCCATGTTTTATCGAATAATAGGCACTTGAGATTAACCCGCTTTTTTAGTGCCGTATTTGGAACGACCTTGTTTGCGGTCTTCCACGCCAGTTGTGTCGAGTACGCCCCGAAGAATGTGATACCGAACAGAAGGTAGATCCTTGACGCGACCACCCCGGATGAGTACCACAGAGTGCTCCATGAGATTGTGCCCTTCACCCGGAATATACGCTGTTACTTCAAGGCCATTGGTCAACCTGACACGCGCTACCTTGCGCAGAGCTGAATTGGGCTTTTTGGGCGTTGTAGTATAAACGCGTGTACAAACACCGCGTTTTTGAGGACATGCTCTCAGAGCAGGTGCAGAAGAACGCTTGCGCTTGGCTTTTCGCCCTTTCCGAACCAGTTGATTAATTGTGGGCAAACTCAACCTCCTTAATTATGGGAGACTTGCAATATACCTGGTGTAATGATGGCTGTCAAGCATTAATTGGAGGTAAACCAATGCTTTCCGTGCTCTCTTCTGCGAGAGCTTCAAAAACCTGCGATTCTTCCACCACATCTGTATCCAAATCGCGGTACTTCAAAGCACCTGTACCGGCGGGAATGAGGTGTCCGATGATCACATTTTCCTTTAGTCCCAATAGCGTGTCAACCTTGCCCTGTACTGCTGCTTCGGTAAGCACTCGGGTAGTTTCCTGGAAAGACGCTGCTGAAATGAAACTCTCGGTCAAAAGAGAGGCTCGGGTAATCCCCAACAAGACGGGATTGTGAGTTGCGGGATCGCCTCCTTCAACAAGAACCTTATCATTTTCATCGAGGAAACGGAATCGGTCAACGAGTTCGTCTTCGAGAAAATTGGTATCTCCAGGATCTGTCACCTGTACTTTCTGCAACATCTGCCGGACGATGGTTTCAATATGCTTGTCATTGATTTTCACACCCTGGAGCCGATAAACCTGCTGAATTTCATCGACGAGATACTCCTGAACTTTTCGATCTCCCAAAATAGCCAGAATGTCGTGTGGATTTACCGACCCCTCAGACAGGCGGTCACCCGCGGTTACGCGATCACCTTCTTGTACGCGCAGATGCCGTCCGTAGGGAATGGTATATTTTTTTTCTTCACCCTCATCAGCCGTAACCAGGACAACTCGAGAGCCTCTCACCATGCGACCAAAGCTCACCGAGCCGTTGATTTCGGTAACCACTGAAGCCTCTTTGGGGCGACGCGCCTCAAAAAGCTCAGCTACACGCGGCAAACCACCTGTAATATCTCGTGTTTTGCTGCGCTCACGCGAAATTTTAGCCAGCGTATCACCATCTGCTACTTGGTCGCCATCGCGCACCACCAGTCGCGCTCCCAGAGGAATGATATAATGGCCCAGTTCTTCGCCATCTGCATCGATAACCTTAATGTGGGGCGATAAGGTGCGGTCTCGGTGCTCAATCACGACCAGTCCGGCAATGCTGGTGGTTTCATCAATTTCTTCGCGATATGTCACTCCTTCTACGAGGTCCCCAAACTGAACTTTACCAGCTTTGGGCGATACGATCACATTATTATACGGGTCCCATTCGTAGAGTGCCTGGTCCTCTTCCACATCTTGTCCTTCCTCCACTCGCAACACAGCTCCATGCGGCACGTGGTAGTGCCCTCCCCTTACACGACCCTGATCATCTTGCACTTCGATCTCGCCATTCCGACCGACCACAACCCATGAATCTTCATCGCGCTGCACAAACTCGAGATGTTTAAAGATGACTTTTCCCGCACGTTTTGCACCAATCTCGGCCTGCTCGGCAATGCGACTGGAAGTGCCTCCAATATGAAAGGTGCGCAATGTCAACTGTGTTCCGGGTTCGCCCACACTCTGCGCAGCAATAACACCCACGGCCTCTCCAATATCAACGGGTAGTCCGGTGGCGGGGTTGCGGCCATAACAGGCCATACAGACCCCTCGTCGAGTTTCACACGTCAACACGGACCGCACCCAGACGCCTTCAATACCCGCATCGGCAATTTTGTCGGCCAATTCTTCATTTAATAAAACGCCTGCGGCAACAATGCGTTCACCCGTAATGGGATCTTCGACATCTTCCAGTACTGTGCGTCCTACAATGCGATCAGATAGCGATTCAACAACTTCTTCGCCTTCCTTCAGGGCTTCCATTTCAATGCCCAATATCGTTCCGCAATCGGCTTCAGAAATAACCACATCTTGCGATACATCCACCATGCGACGCGTCAAGTAGCCCGCTTCAGCGGTCTTCAAGGCCGTATCGGCCAGCCCCTTGCGACTGCCGTGCGTCGAAATAAAATACTCAAGCACGGTCAGACCTTCTTTAAGTGACGAAATAATAGGTGTTTCAATAATTTCGCCAATCGCTCCCGTCAATTTCTTTTGCGGTTTATTCATCAGCCCGCGCATACCACCGAGTTGCTTGATCTGATCGTCGTTTCCTCGTGCGCCCGAATCCTTCATAATCCAGATTGAATTGAAGCCTTCTTCGGCTTTTTCAAATGCACCAATCATGGCCTGGGCAATGTGATTGGTCGTATGCTGCCATACATCAATCACTTTGTTGTAGCGTTCGCCCTCGGTAATAGCCCCGATCGCGTGTTGTTCAATAATTTTTTCGACTTCGCCCATAGCATCGGTAATCAATTCTTCCTTTTCGGGGGGTACGACCACATCGCTCACCGCAATCGAAATACCCGACTGCGTCGCATAATCGTATCCCAACTGCTTCAATCCATCGAGAAAATCTGTCGTAATGCGGTTGCCATTCCGACTGTGGACTTCAGAAGAAACTTTGCGGATACCTTTGTCATCGATCAATTCATTGATAAAGGGCATTGTTTCGGGCATAATTTCGTTAAAAATGACGCGCCCAACCGTAGTCGTCAAAAGCTTACCATCTATGCGAACGCGCACGGCTTCATGCAGGTCAATGCGTTCAAAATCATACGCCATGCGAGCTTCATTGGTACTGCTAAAGGTTTTGAGATTCTCTTCCTTGCCGTGAACAATTTTTGTCAGATAATAAAGGCCTAAAGCTATTTCCTGGGGTTTATCGACCACAACAGGCGATCCATCGGCGGGTTTGAGCAAATTGTTTGACGACAGCATCAACACCCGCGCTTCAATCTGGGCCTCAAAAGAAAGCGGCAGGTGTACGGCCATCTGATCACCGTCGAAATCGGCATTAAATGCCGCACAGACCAGCGGATGAATGCGAATGGCTTTGCCTTCTACGAGCACGGGTAAAAACGCCTGAATGCCCAGGCGATGCAATGTTGGGGCGCGATTGAGCAAAACGCAGTGATCCTGGATAATTTCTTCGAGAATATCCCATACTTCAACGCGCTCGCGTTCGACTAATTTCTTCGCACTTTTAACGGTTTGGACGAGGCCCTTTTCTTCGAGCCGTCGAATAATAAATGGCTTGAATAATTCCAGAGCCATATGTTTGGGTAGCCCGCATTGATAAAGCCTCAAATGAGGATCTACCACAATCACAGAACGACCCGAATAATCGACGCGTTTACCCAAAAGATTCTGGCGGAATCGCCCCTGTTTACCCTTGAGTAGATCGGAAAGCGACTTGAGGGATCGGTTGCCATCACCGCGAACAGCACGAGACCGACGGCCATTGTCAAACAGAGCGTCTACAGCCTCTTGGAGCATGCGTTTTTCATTGCGTAAAATGACTTCGGGTGCTTTGATTTCAATCAGTTTTTTGAGCCGATTATTTCTATTGATCACGCGGCGATACAAATCATTGAGATCCGAAGTTGCAAACCGCCCGCCCTCTAAGGGTACAAGAGGACGCAAGTCGGGCGGGATGACGGGAATTACATCGAGAATCATCCAATCGGGCTGATTATCCGATTGGCGGAACGCCTCGACGACCTTGAGGCGTTTGAGTGCCTCCTGTTTGCGCTGCACCGAAGTCTCGAAACGAGCTTGCGTTCGCAGTTCAGCAGACAAGTCCTCAATATCGATTGCAGACAGCAGTTTTTTGATAGCGCCAGCCCCCATATCGACATCAAATGAATACCCCTCGTCTTCGAGATCAATCACCTCATCTTCAGTGAGCAAATCCTTGAATTTGAGATCGGGAGCATCACCGGGATCTAACACCACATACGATTCGTAGTAAATGATCCGCTCGAGATTGCGAACGGAAAGATTGAGCAAATACCCCATGCGAGATGGGAGCGACTTAAAAAACCAGATATGTGTCACTGGAACCGCCAATTCGATGTGTCCCAGCCGCTCTCGTCTGACCTTTGATTGGGTCACTTCTACCCCACACCGGTCACACACTACACCCCGATATCGAATGCGCTTGTATTTACCGCAATGGCACTCCCAGTCTTTGACAGGCCCAAAAATGCATTCGCAAAATAATCCGTCGCGCTCGGGCTTAAAAGACCGATAATTGATAGTTTCGGGTTTGGTAACCTCGCCGCGCGACCACCCTCGGATGGTATCTGGCGAAGCCAGTTGAATACGAATAGAATTAAAATCTAAGGGTTGATTGGCAAAATTGGTATCGGCCACGAGAGAACCCCCTTTTCAAGTCTTATGTCGTCAGTCAATCTGCGCGTTTTCAAGTACCACGTCCAAACACAGGCTTTGCAATTCTTTGACCAGAACATTAAATGATTCTGGCACACCGGGTTCGGGTGGATTTTCTCCCTTCACAATGGTCTCGTAAATTTTGGATCTGCCTGCCACATCGTCGGATTTGACAGTAAGCATTTCCTGTAACATGTGTGCAGCACCATAAGCTTCGAGTGCCCAAACTTCCATTTCTCCAAAGCGCTGTCCGCCAAACTGGGCTTTGCCGCCCAAAGGTTGCTGCGTGACCAGTGAATAGGGTCCGATTGAACGCGCGTGAATCTTATCGCTAACCAGATGCGATAGTTTCAACATATAAATGATACCGACCATCACTTCTTTATCAAACGGTTCCCCTGTTTTGCCATCGTAAAGGAGCGTTTTTCCGTTTTCGGGCAAATCAGCTTTTCGCAACATACCCTGGACATCGTCCATGCTCGCGCCATCAAACACAGGAGTCGCAAAGTGGAGATCCAGTTTGTGGGCTGCCCAACCCAAATGGGTTTCGAGGATTTGGCCAAGATTCATGCGAGAGGGTACACCGAGCGGATTCAAAACCAGATCAATGGGCGTGCCATCGGGCAAATAGGGCATATCTTCTTCGGGCACAATAATCGAAATTACACCCTTATTGCCGTGCCTACCGGCCATTTTATCCCCTACCATCAGCTTTCTTTTGCGAGCGACATACACCTTGACCAGTTGCACAATGCCCGGCGGAAGTTCATCTCCGCGCGCGATTTTTTCAAGCTCTCGCTCGAGTTCTTCTTCCGCCTGCTGCATCAAGTGGTCGGCCAGTTCAATCAGTCGATCCACCTTTTGGCTTGTCGCTGGACTATCACACCAATCTCCATCGGGTTTCACTGTGCCCAGGTCAAATTTTTCCAGCGATCTTTCATTCAACGCCGTGCCAGCTTTTACAACTACCGTACTATCTTCATCGCGCAAGGTATTGACTCTGCGGTTTTTGAGAAGAGCTAAAACCTGCTGATCCCGGCTCTGTTTTAATGACTCAATCTTAGAGGCAATGCGTTTTTGGGCAACTCCGGTCTTTTCTTTATCTTCATTTCGCGTCTTTTCATCGCGCTCTTTGCGAGAAAAAACTTTGCGATCCATGACTACGCCATCCATTCCTGGAGGAGCTTTAAGCGATGCGTCGCGCACATCGCCAGCCTTCTCGCCAAAAATCGCGCGTAACAAACGCTCTTCAGGTGACAATTCAGTTTCGCCCTTCGGGGTCACCTTCCCAACGAGAATATCGCCCTGATTGACCTCTGCTCCCACGCGAATGATGCCGTGCTCATCCAGATTGCGAACAGCTTGCTCACTAACGTTGGGAATTTCACGCGTGATTTCTTCTGTGCCGCGTTTGGTATCGCGAACCTGAAGCTCAAATTCTTCAATGCTAATTGAAGTAAAAATATCCTTTTTAATGAGCCGCTCAGAAACAATGATGGCATCTTCGAAGTTATACCCATGCCACGACATAAACGCCACGAGCACATTGGCACCGAGCGCGAGATCTCCCCTGTCTGTGGCACAACCATCGGCCAATAACTGACCGTTTTCAACTTTATCACCAACTTGTACGGCCGGACGCTGGTTAATACAAAAATCTTGATTGGATCGCTTGAATTTGGTCAGATCGTAAATGTCCTCATCAGACAGCGAAATGGTTTCAATACTGCGACCCTTTCGGCGCTTAACGACAATTTTGTCGGCACTGACATACGTCACAACACCGGCATTTTTCGCAATAATGACAGCTTTTGAATCAACGGCAACTTTGCGTTCGAGACCCGTTCCAACACGCGGGGCATCCGTAATTAAGAGAGGCACACCTTGCCGCTGCATATTGGACCCCATCAACGCGCGGTTGGCCTCATCGTGCTCGAGAAAAGGAATAAGTCCGGCGGCAGCACTCACAAGCTGGAAGGGTGAAACATCCATATAGTCAATCGCATCGGGATCGACCACAGGAAAATCGCCTCGCCGCCTCGCCTGCACGACATTATTTTCAAATTCGCCCTTGTCATCAAGCGCTAGATTGGCCTGTGCAATGGTATGGCGATCTTCTTCATCGGCGGGCAAATATGCAATATCCTGTGAAACTTTGCCACTTTTGACCTTCCGATAGGGCGTCTCGAGAAAGCCGAAGGGATTGACCTTGGCATAAGTTGCCACAGACACAATCAGGCCGATATTAGGGCCTTCGGGCGTTTCGATGGGACAAATGCGGCCGTAGTGCGTGTGATGCACATCGCGCACCTCAAACCCCGCCCGGTCGCGCGTTAATCCCCCCGGTCCCAATGCCGATAAACGGCGTTTGTGGGTCAATTCGTCAAGCGGATTGATTTGCTGTAAAAACTGCGACAATTGGCTACTGCCAAAAAAGGCCTGAACCACAGTAGATACAGTCCGTGCGTTGACCAGATCGTGGGGAGTCAGTTGCTCGGAATCGCGCAAACTCATGCGCTCTCTAATCGTGCGCGCCATGCGCGCCAAACCAATACTAAATTGCTTGGAGAGCAACTCGCCTACAGAGCGCACCCGCCGATTGCCCAAATGATCGATATCATCGGTAAATCCCTCCCCCATAGCCAAGATAAGTAGATAGTCAATGACTTTAATAAAGTCATCAATACACAGCATGGTGAAGTCGAGCGGAATATTATCGACCATATCCAGACGCTGGTTAATGCGATAGCGCCCGACAGTACCCAGATTATAACGCCTGGGACTGAAAAAATTTCGCTCGAGCAATCCGCGCGCAGTTTCAATATTGGGAGGATCGCCGGGACGCAGCAGGCTATAAATCCGCGAGAGTGCTTCTTCCTCATTGTCACACGGATCCTTGTCCAGCGTATTAGTAATAATCCCACCGTCGTTTTCGGGATCGATATCCAACACTGTGATTTTGACGACCCCATTTTCCTTAAGGGCTAAGAGATGCTCCTCCATCAACGTGGTATATGCTTCGACAATTACTTCTCCCGTCTTTTTATTTACCACATCTTCGGTAACAATGTGATCGACGAGTTCTTCAGAAACTTTGACGGTGGTATCACCGTGAAAAATGCCCAGAATTTCCTCGGACTTGTCAAATCCCAAAGCTCTCAACAAAGTCGTGACCGGCAGTTTGCGTTTGCGGTCGATATGAACGTACATAATATCGTTGATATCGAGACTAAATTCGAGCCAAGCTCCGTTATCGGGAATGATTCTGGCGGAAAATAAACGCTTGCCATTTGGATGAATAGCATCGTCAAAAAATACGCCAGGAGATCTGTGTAATTGGCTCACGATCACGCGTTCTGAACCGTTGATGACAAATGTACCTTCATCAGTCATCAACGGCAATTCGCCTAAGAACACCGTCTGCTCAACGATATCTTTAACGCGAAATTCGCCATTTCCCTGCTTTTCACGAGAAATCAGACGAAGCGTTGAACGCAAAGGCACGGCATAAGTCGTACCGCGTTCGAGACATTCTTGCACATCGTATTTGGGAGTTCCAACGGAATAATCGACAAACTCTAAAGAATAGAGATTGTGGGCGTCTGTGATCGGGAAGATACCGTGGAAGACCGCCTGGAGGCCTTGTTTCTCGCGTACTCCAGGCGGTACATCCTTCTGTAAAAACCAGTCATAAGAATCGAGCTGGATATCCAGCAGATTCGGCATTTCGATTGCAGACGTGAGAGTTCCGTACGATTTCCGGTCAATAAATCCTCTATCTGCCAAGGGCTCACGCTCCTGTGCTGGAAGGCTAACGGTCAGTTACGGATTAGTATTGCTGCACAAACTTACAACAACCCTACTTGAGTTCCACCACCGCGCCGGCTTCTTCCAGTTCTGCCTTGATCTGTTCGGCTTCTTCTTTTTCCACGCCTTCTTTAACGGTATTGGGGGCCCCATCAACCAGAGCTTTGGCTTCTCTAAGCCCCAACGAGGTAAGGCTGCGAACAACCTTGATCACCTGGATTTTCTTGTCTCCAGAAGACGACAAAATCACATCAAATTCTGTCTGCTCTTCAACAGCGGGAGCAGCATCACCGCCACCGCCGCCGGGTGCTGCAACAACAGCTGCCTGTGCAGTCACACCAAACTTTTCCTCAAGTGCTTTGACCAATTCGGCCAACTCGAGCACCGAGAGTTTTTCAATTTCGCTAATAATAGATTCAACAGCCATGAATATGCCTCCGTCCAACAATGAATTGGGTGTGTAATAAGCGGCCTATTCGCCGCCTTCTTCCTTTCTTTTTTCTGCAACAGCTTGAAGTGTACCAACGAGTTTTTGCAAAATGCCATTCAGCGTAAAGGCAAGGCCACTTATCGGGCTTTGTATTGCAGATACCATCTGGCCCAGCAGTACATCGCGCGAAGGTATTTCGGCCAATCGCTCAATCTGGTCTGCAATAAAGACCTCGCCATCGATATACCCGGCTTTAATCGCGGGCTTGCCATCGGTCTCTTCGGCAAATTTGGTCAATACACGAGCTGGTGCTACGGGATCTCCATCGGCGCAAACAAGCCCTGTGGGACCGCGGAACACATCGTCGAGTCCCTCAACTCCGGCTTGTTTAACCGCCAGTTTAGCCAACCGATTTTTTATTACGAGATAAGAAACAGACTCTTCGCGGAGTTGCTTGCGCAACAGGGTAAATGAAGGAACATCTAACCCCGTAAAATCAGTTAAATACAACCCTTTGGCTCGTTTTAAGATATCTGTCAACTCTGCGACAGTAGCCTCTTTTTCAGCAGTTGGCATTTCTGTACCTTCCTTGTTCAATTGGCCGCCAGTGCCGTGCGGTCCAGGCGTATCCCCGGTCCCATTGTGGTAGATAATGTGACCGAACGCATGTATTGTCCTTTTGTAGAAGATGGACGCGCTCTGACAATTGCATCGATCAATGCCTGGGCATTCTCCCGAAGACGCGGTGCATCAAAAGACGCTTTGCCCACAGGCGTATGCACATTGGCCGTTCTATCGACCCGATATTCTACACGCCCCGCTTTGGCCTCCTGCACAGCACGAGCTGCATCGGGTGTCACTGTGCCACTCTTGGGATTGGGCATCAGACCTCGAGGGCCGAGAATGCGTCCCAATCGCCCGACCTGTCCCATCATGTCGGGCGTGGCAATAGCCACATCAAAATCTGTCCAGCCGTCATTGATCTTCTCCACCAGATCTTCGGCACCTACAAAATCTGCACCCGCCGCTTCGGCAGCAGCGGCAGGCTCACCTCTGGCAAAAACTGCAACGCGTACGGATTTGCCCAGCCCGTGTGGCAAGGCGACTGTACCGCGAACGAGTTGGTCGGATTGCCGCGGATCAACGCCCAGCCGAAACGTGAGTTCAACTGTTTCGTCAAATTTCCGAGTGGGCATTTTTTTTAATATATCAACGGCTTCTGCCAGACCGTAATGCGTTTGGCGGTCAAAAAGCGCGGCCGCTTGTTTATAGCGTTTGGATTGCCCTCGTGCCATACATACCTCCGGTCAATTGTTGACGGTCAGGCCCATACTGCGAGCCGTTCCCGCAATCATGCGCTTGGCAGCCTCAATGCTACCCGCGTTGAGGTCTTGAACTTTCATTTCTGCAATTTCCTGGAGTTGCGCATCGGTCACGGAACCCACTTTTTCCCGGTTGGATTCCGGCGACCCTTTGGCAATCCCCGCAGCCCTCTTGAGCAACACGGCTGCAGGCGGACTCTTCAACTCAAAAGAAAAACTCCTATCTGCATAAACCGTAATAATCGCGGGGATTATCAAACCCTGTTTATCTTGAGTTTGTGCATTAAAGGCTTTGCAAAACTCCATAATATTGACACCGTGCTGTCCCAAAGCTGGACCAACCGGTGGTGTCGGCGTCGCCTGTCCAGCGGGAATTTGTAACTTGATTGTTGTGAGAATTTTTCTGGCCATTAGTGCCTTTCGTTATCGCGATTCGACTGCTTCTTCAACCTGTAAAACATCTAACTCCACGGGTGTGTTGCGCCCAAAGATGCTAACCATCACTTTGATCTTGCTCTTCTCCGGATTGATGTCGTCAACCAGACCAATAAAATCACTGAAAGGACCATCAATCACCTTGACCCGGTCGCCCACTTGATAGGGCACATCAGAAGTTTCCTCAACGGGGCGACGCTCAATTTGCCCCAAAATGCGGTTTACTTCTTCTTCGCGCAAAGGTTGCGGTCTTCGGCCTGGACCGACAAAGCTCGTCACACCCGGCACACTGGTAACAAAATATAGGGACTCTTTGTCCATATCCAGTTCAACCAAAAGATAACTGGGTAAAAATTTCTTGAGGGATGTCGTTTTCCGTCCATCCTTCATCTCGACGACTTCCTCAGTAGGCACGATCACCCGACCAATTTTGTCGCCAACATCGATGTTTTCTTTGGCGGCCTCAATATAGCTCTTGACCTTATTCTCGTGCCCAGAATAAGTGTGGACAACATACCATTTCATCGGCCAAAGACTCCCTGACAAAAAATCCCGTTAAATCAGGATAAACTCCATAATACTCGCCAAAAAAGTATCCACAATATAAATGAATCCGGCCAGTGCAAGTGACAATATAAGCACAATTGTAGTCGATGACTTGAGTTCGTCACGAGTAGGCCAGGTGACCTTTCCCATTTCAACGCGCACTTCGCCGAGAAATTGACTGATTTTGCTAAACATAATAAAATAAAAAAATGGCAGGCCAGGCAGGACTTGAACCCGCAACCGTCGGTTTTGGAGACCGATGCTCTACCAGTTGAGCTACTGACCTACCCAAAAACAATGGAGCCCACGACCGGACTTGAACCGGTGACCTCTTCCTTACCAAGGAAGTGCTCTACCGTCTGAGCTACATGGGCGTTGGGCAATCCCCACTTGAGGTTCTGGAGCGGGAAACGGGACTCGAACCCGCGACCCTCAGCTTGGAAGGCTGACGCTCTGGCCAACTGAGCTATTCCCGCCCGGCTATGTATAAAAAACAACCCTTTTCTACAAAAGGGATCGGTATTGCCAAAAAATAATTTTCCGAGAATTAACAAGATATGAAAAAGGTAGTCTCAGGTCAAGAGAATTTTGTAGAAACTCAAACCTGTGATAGATTTAAAAAAACGGGAAGTCGGTGTTTTGCAATGTGGGCCTGACTCGCCCGCTGTGTCTTGGGGGAGGAAACTGTTGGAGTTTTTGGTGGGGGGTGGCGGATTCGAACCACCGAAGGCATAAGCCAGCAGATTTACAGTCTGCCCCAGTTGGCCGCTTTGGTAACCCCCCAGTCTATACAGCCTGAAAAAAATACCAGAAGATATTTTGATAGTCAAGACCAAAATCGCTCAATGCCAATTGCAGATTGACAAATCTGCCTACCTTTGCTATTTTCCGAGTTCAATTTTCCGCATTTAACTTTCTATCAGATGCCTGGCGTGAAAGGAGCAAAATGACTGACCCCATTCAAAACTATGCGCGTATTGGTATTGTTCACTTTATGGCCTATAAAGCTTGTCTTGGCGGCGAAGGTCCCATTTTGGAAACCCTGGAAAAAATCGCCCTTGATCCCTATTTCCAGGTCGTTGAAGTCACCCACATGAAAGACCCACAAGTGCGAACAGAAGCACGCGACTTGCTCACCGCTGCCCACATGGATGTGGCTTTTGGCGCGCAACCCATTCTGCTGGGTAACCAACTCAATATCAATGCCCCTGATGTCGCCCACCGTCAAAGTGCTGTTGACGCTGTCAAAGCGGGAATTGACCAAGCCGAAGAACTCGGTGCTCCTGGCTGTGCCCTGCTTTCAGGTGTAGATCCGGGCCCCGAAGCCCGCGAAGAAGGTCTCGATCTGCTGGTAGATTCTTTGAGCCAACTCTGCGACTATGCCGGCGAAAAGAATATGGATATTGTACTTGAAACCTTTGACCGCGTACCTTACGGCAAAAACTGTATTGTGGGGCCTAATGCCCTCGCTGTTGAAATCTCAAACCGCCTCAGACGCCAGTATCCCCATTTTGGCCTGATGCTCGATTTGAGCCATTTTCCACTTCAGGGTGAAAGCACGGTTTACGCCATCAACATCGCTCGGGATCACATCGTCCACATGCACGTTGGCAATTGCGTAATGTCCAACCCCAACCACCCGGCCTATGGCGATAACCATCCCCGCTTTGGCTGCGAAGATGGCGAAAACGATGTACCCGAAGTTGTGGAATTTCTCCGCGAACTGCTCAACATCGGTTATCTCGACCCCGATAAGCGCCCCATCTTGAGCTTTGAGGTCGGCCCAATGGAAGGGGAATCCTCGGAAATCATTATCGCCAATGCCAAGCGCGTGCTCGACGAGGCCTGGGCGCAAGTCTAAACGCACACAAATTACAATAACCGGGCTTTCCCAAAAGAGAAGGTCCGGCTATTTTTTTATTTCGATATGCTCAATTCCAATATTCACTTCGCGCAGGCGGTCCGGGCTTTAACGCCCTGCGAATCAACAGACCCAAAACCCGGGTGAAAACCACCATTAAAAAAAAATTAAACATAGCAGTCAGCACCACCCCAATCAGGGATAGCTGTCCCAATATCAAACTGCCGAGCAGAGATATCCCAAATAGACCAAAACACGCTTGAATATAATCGACCCTCACAATCTGGCGCAAATCCCGCCAAACAGGCCCCGGTTCAAATGCCATCCACACCCGCCCTTCGGCAGCAAATCGCGTAAATACAATGGGAAAAAATCCGTAAAAAAAGATAACCGTGAATATCAGCAATAGCGACAAAGCCCCGGCCTCTTCTACAGAACTCGGTATCAAACCCAATACCGAAACCACCATTACAAAACCCGCAACGCCAATGACAGTGTATCCCAGGACAATGAGGAATAACCAGAAGCCCGCCACCCCGTAAGCCCACCAATTGCTCCATGGGGGTAAGTTCAGTGATTCAGTACCGTTGAGCGCATCGACAAAAATCCGGTATAAGTAGCCCCAGGCAATGCACAAAAGCCCTATGGTCACAATCAGCAACACGCCCCCCATCCCAGGCCCAATTTGCCCGGTGAAAATCAGCACCAGCACCAGTGCAGGCGGCAAATTTAATACGCCGCCCGGGATAATTTTCCCCCACCAGCGCGGCGTATTAAACAGGGAGCGAAGTGTATTAAACAAAATAATGCCAAACATAGCTTTCCACATGTCAGACTGCGTCAAGTGCCTGTCCGACATCGACAATAATATCCTCGGTGTCTTCAATGCCTACGGCATAGCGCACCAACTCATCGGCAATGCCAATTGCCAATCGGTCTTCGCGCGCCAATTCGTAATACGAAATAGATGCGGGATGCGAAACGAGACTCTCCACCCCTCCCAGACTGGCCCCGATACACGGAATTTTCAAGCGGTCAATAAAATCCAGCGTACCTGCCTCATTCGCATCTAAATCAAAACTTACCAGCCCACCAAATCCACGCATCTGCGCTTTGGCAACATCGTGGTGTGGGTGGCTTTCCAAACCTGGATAATACACGCGCTTTACCCGATCGTGATTTTCCAAAAACCGCGCCAACATCAGCGCTGTTTCATTTTGCTTACCCATTCGCAGTGGAAAAGTCTTGATCCCACGGATCAACAAATAAGCGCAATGAGGATCGATCACCCCTCCCAAAATACCTCGATAGTCTCGAATCGCACCAACAAGGGGCGCATTGCCCAGCACAGCACCAGCCATCAAATCGTTGTGCCCCCCCAAATATTTGGTCGCCGAATGAATGACCAGATCGACGCCAAATTCGAGCGGACGCTGGTTTAAGGGCGTGGCAAATGTGCTGTCAATAATCGTCTTGACCCGATGCCTTCTTCCAATATCAACCAGTTTTTCCAGATCGATCACATTGAGATGTGGATTGGTCGGAGATTCGGAAATAATTACCCGCGTGTTATCCCTGACTGCACCTTCTAATTCGGCGTAATCACCCGCGTGAACAAATGTGGTTTCAATGCCAAATTTTCGCAACACCATCTGGCAAAATTGTGCGGTCTTGCGATAGCAGTCATCCATAATCACTGCATGGTTTCCGGTTGATAGCATGCCCAGTAGCGTAGTCGTCACAGCACTCATACCCGAAGAAAATAAAATAGCGGCCTCCGCGCCTTCCAATTCTGCGAGCTTGGATTCTGCGGCATGCTGTGTTGGATTGCCGTAGCGCCCATAGTCAATCTGTGGGTTTTGACCATCTACAAACGCTTTAACCGCATGCGTATCTTCAAATACATAAGTCGATGTCTGCGCAATGGGGACCGTCAGAGATTTTCCCCAGTGTCCCCTTTCTTCACCTGCATGAACAGCCCGTGTCCCCGAACAGGGCGCGTGCGTCTCGCACTTTTCAGACATGCGCCATCTCCCAAAAAAAAAGCGGAGCCACAAAAGCCCCGCGCAGTACGCAAAAAACCGGACTAAAAAGCCCGGTTTTGGAAATAACTTTTTAGCGACTTGTTTAAAGTGGCTGCAATATGCCGCAAATCACCACTCACTATAGCTGTGTTTTGGGAATGTAAACAAAACCTCCAACCATGTCAACTATCGGTTGGCTTCAATCCGATCGAAAATCGCCTTTTTTACCGCATCGACTTCAGGAGGCAACACAACGGGTTCATTTTGGTAATGCGGGCCGACACCCCAGTCCTGTAACTGATCCCGATGATACCCGAGCTTAAATTCGCTAAACTTCAACCCGTGAGCCGTTGAAATCACGATCACCCGATCGCTTTTCTGAATCACACCCCTTTCAACCAACTTGAACAATGCTGCGAAAGCCACCCCGGTATGCGGGCAGGCAAACAAACCCGTGCGGTCGGCACGCGCAGCCGCATCGGCCAATTCCTCCTCGCTGGCTTGCTCCACGACACCACCAAATATTTTGAGCGTTTGAATCGCCTTTTCCCGACTCACTGGATTGCCGATCTGGATCGCACTCGCCAATGTCGGCTGTGCCTGAATCGGTTCAAAACTATCAAAATTCTTTTCAAAACTCTGGTAGAGCGGGTTTGCCCTATCGGCCTGGGCAACCGCAATGCGCGGCAACCGGTCAATGAGACCGAGGGCTTCCATTTCGAGAAACCCCTTACCAAGCGCACTCACATTGCCCAGATTTCCGCCGGGAATCACAACCCAATCGGGCACGTCCCAATCAAATTGTTGCACCAATTCAATGCTGATCGTTTTTTGTCCCTCTACCCGCAGTGAATTCATCGAATTGGCCAAATAAATATTCTCCTCGCGGCAAATCTCCTGCACGAGCCTCATACATCCATCAAAGTCCGTCTCCAAACTCAGCACCAGCGCACCATTGGCCAGGGGTTGCAAAAGTTGTGCGGTCGAGATTTTGTCCCTCGGCAAAAAGACCACCGATTGTATGCCCGCCGCCGCACAATACGCAGCCAATGCCGCCGAGGTGTCCCCAGTAGATGCACACGCAACCGCCGGAATACGCGCCCCCTCAAACAGCATCTGTTTCACCATGGATACCAGCACCGTCATGCCCAAATCTTTGAACGACCCCGTATGGCTGTTACCACATTGCTTAACCCACAAATCCTCAACGCCAATTTCGCGCCCTAAACGCTCGGCCCAAAACAGATTGCTTCCCCCTTCGTACATCGACACCACATTGTCTTCGTGAACTACGGGGCAGACCAGTTCTTTTTTCCCCCACACCGAACTGCCATAAGGCCATTCTGTCGTCATATAGCGCTTATCAAACAACCCGCGCCAATAACTGCCCGACTTGCGTTTGAGCACCTCCATATCGTGCGCCACTTCAAGCAATCCCCCGCACGTTGGGCATGCGTAAATCACATCCGTCAACGCATATCGCCCCTCGCACCCTCGAAAACACCGAAACCACGCATTATAAGTTGTATCGTCCATAATCACCGCCATTATAGATGATTCCTCAAATTCTCTCCAACACCTGCGCCTCAATCCAGCCGCCGAGGCCCGAGCGCAGGCGCACCAACAACCATCCACCTTCAACGCGTTCAATCTCGACCTTCGTGCCCTCGTGAAGTGCGAACACCTGTAAAAAGTCGGGCCCTGGCCCGCTGCGGCCAATGGCCTCATCTACCAGAATGATAGCTTTGGGAATGCTGTGTTGATGCGCCTTAAACGCCAGCATAGCCGCACTGCCCAAAAGTCCGCCCACAAAAACCACCAGCAACCCACCCCATAGCAAACGACGGACCGGCACAAAAATCCAACATACCGCCACACCGCCTATTAAAAAAACAAACACACAAACCATAACTGCCAGCGCATTGAGGGTAAAAAAAGCAAAAATCGCTTGCAAAATCCGCGTCAAAATATTGACTTCATCTTCGTTTTCTCGATCTATCTTCTGGGCATTGGCAAATTGCAAATTCGCCAGAACATCCCGATCGCCCGGCATCAAATTCAAAGCGCGTTCATAAGATAAAATCGCACGCCCGAGTTGCGCATTTTTAAAATACGCATTGCCCAGATTATAATACACCTCACCATTATTCAGCCCCTGGGCAATAACGCGCTCATAAGCCGAAATCGCCGCATCAAAATCCCCGGCGCGATAGTGTTCATTACCCCGATTGTACAGCGCGACAAGAGCTTCTGAGGCGAATACCGCATCTACGCCAAGTATCGCAACTGCGACAACGGGGTATAACAACCGTACTATCACCGTCCTCATGACTAAATACACCGCTCCAGCGCACCGATCAAATCTTCGGTCTGCGCGAACAAAGCCAGCATCTGCTCTGCCGAAATCTGCCCCGGCGCAAACCGCGCCTGATCGCATTGACCAAATACGTCCTGGACGCCTGCAATCACCTGTGCATCTACACCGCGTTCCACCAGCATAGCACCAATCTGATCCGCTGTCAAACCAGCTGCTACACGATTGGTTCGATCTGCGACAAACTGCGACAAAGACCTGTGAACTTCACCGTGAAAACCCGCGCTATCGCCCGCCTCCATTAACCCTCTCGCCTTGCCCAAACGCCGCTGTGCTTCCGAGCGCGAACGCCTTCTGCGCGCATAAGCCACATCGCCTTCTAAACGCACGCGATGACGTCGATAAGCGTAAGCACCAGCCACTCCCAAAACGGGAATTAGCTGCAAAAACCAAAACCCACTGCGCTGATAGAGCAACAAGCCCTGATCGGCCAAATGCATCCGGTCGGGTTTGATATACCGGATATCTCTCCCCAGCGCACGCACTTCTTCACCCGGCAACCCATCAACCGGCTGGGGCATCTGTTCACCCGGCGTCACCTGCAACGCGATGGGCTTGGTTTGCACAGTTTTATACAGCTTCTGCACAGGATCAAAATAGGCCAGTGTAAAAGGCGGCAATATCACCTGCCCTGTTTTATACGGAATCGCCACATACTCAAAAGTTTTTTGTCCGCTTATGCGCGTGCCACGCTTTCGCGTTTCCAAATTCGTCTTGGGATCATAAAACTTAAAACCCGACCGCTCCGGACGAATAGGCTCGTTAATCGCGTGCAAATTTCCCGCCCCCTGCACCACCACCTTCACCGCAACGGGATCGCCGGCTTTCACCGTACCTGGAATCGCCTCTGCACGCATCTCAAATTTCCCAACGGTGCCGCCAAACCCCTTCGGCGCACCAGCAGGCAACGGTATCACCTCAATTTCTATATCGCCCGACCGCACCGCTACCTGCTGCGTGTCAAACGCACCAAATGGATCAAAATCGAACAGACCGCGTGACCGCCGACCCTCAACAACTTCGCAATTCACCTCAAGTTGCTCCAGGGTGTGCTTACCTGCCGTTGTCGGAAACAGCGCCAAACGCTTGAGCAATGCCGTATTAAACGCACGCCCATCGACAACCTCCCGCTGCATATTCAAACGCTGGGCATCAAACACAGTCTCTGCCCAAAATCCCGTAAATGTCGGCACATGGCCGTATTGCACATTTCGCAAATCATAGCGCGTAAACAATTTATAAGTCACCCCCACCTGTTCCCCCACATAAACCATCCGCTTTTCGGGAATCGCCTGCAAAAACAAATTTTGTTCAATCTCCTGAATCTCTGACTGTCCCATTGACCGTCCCGTTGATGGCGCGGGGCGCGTCTGCGGGCGACCACTCCTTTTCACCACCTCTATGCGTACCTGATCGGACCGAAGCGTCTTACCTTCATGGGCCAACTGTGCCGGACCAAGCACATGGGTGCCTACTCTCTGTGCGCGAAAAGAGAAAACATACGTCGTCGTGCGCTTTGTTGTCATCTCGCCATTGACAATATTGACAGACATTGACGTAGAGGACGTACTACCCGTTAATTGCAACCCATCAGGCGTGGGAACCTGAGGTGCAGACACACTACCCATCTGCGCGGCCTCAACCTCCACCCTGAACTGAATCAAATCGCCGACTTCGACCCGAGTCCGATCCACTGAAGCCCTTATCATCACATCCTGTGCATCAATCCCCTGTGCCCACAATAGAGCAAAAAAAACACCGCACAAAAATATCCATCTTTTCCTACCATGCATTGCCATCATATCGCCTGCCCCGCAACTTCAATTTGCGTCGCTTCTGAGACTCTTCTTCTCGCGCCTTCATCGCATTGAGAATTCGAGCCGCCTCCTCGGGTGTCATCTCTCTGGGATCGGGCTGTTGGCCCTGCTGTTGTTTCTGCTGATCCTGCCCACCC
>VXRD01000165.1 GCA_009838845.1 Gemmatimonadota bacterium
ATAAAGATTATTATCGAGAAAAAGACAGGCTGAATATCGAATTAAAATGTGAAAACAAGGTTCACTTTTCTCTTTTCAATTGAACATTATTTGCACTTTAATTCGCATTGACAATCGCGTTCCGGATTGTTATTTTTTACATCCTTCTCAAGTTCTCAGCTTGAGATATTTACCTGCCGCTGACAGTTGACTTGCCCGGTCTTGTCGGCGGCTTTTTCATACAACAATAATGATAATACCTATCTCTCTGTCGCTGCAACAAAAAAAGATTCCACTTATGTCTTATCTGACCTCTTTATGTCTTATTTTTGGTATTTTTTTTCGAAATGTAGTTTTTTATTTAAGTTCTGAATGGGAAGCAAAATGAATCAACTCGTCAATCAAAACGGTCAAATTATTCCGCTCACTTCACTAACAGAGTGGGAAGAAAAGCGCGCGAAAATACTCCGAGCAACGCAGAAAATAATGGGTCCTTTACCGGAAGACGAGAAGCGATGTCCCCTCGCTGTGGATATCGCAGAAGAAGTGGATTGCGGGACGTATATCAGGCGAATGATCACCTACGCCGCAGAACCCGGCGACCGTGCACGGGCGTATCTATTAATCCCAAAACAGGCGTTGGATGGTCATGAATGTCCAGCCGTCTTGTGTCCACACCCAACGCATGCGACATTGGGATACAAAACCGTCGTGGGACTGGGCGACCGCCCCAATCGGGCTTATGCCAGCGAATTGGCCGAACGCGGCTTTGTCACCATCGCACCGTCCTATCCCATGCTCGCGGAATATTGGCCCGATATATTCGGTCTGGGCTATGAAAGCGGAACCATGAAGGCGATATGGGACAATATCCGGGCGATTGATCTGCTGGAAACACTGCCGTATGTAAAGCGGGGACCCGTCGGAGCAATCGGGCACTCTCTGGGCGGGCATAACTCGGTCTATACCGCTGTTTTTGAACCGCGCATCGGCGTTGTGGTATCGAGTTGTGGACTGGATTCTTACATAGACTACAAAGACGGAAATCTCGCTGGATGGACACAGGATCGGTATATGCCCAAATTGAAAAATTACGTCCATCGGCTGTGGGATATACCCTTTGATTTTCACGACTTAATCGCGGCATTGGCACCCCGACCCTGTTTTATTGCCGCGCCTTTGCGCGACAGCAATTTCAAATGGCAAAGTGTAGATGCCGTTGTCAACGCAGCCTCGCGCGTGTACGAACTTTACGATGCAACAGAAAATCTGATTGTCGAACACCCCGATTGCGAACACGATTTTCCCAACGCCATGCGCGAACAGGCGTATCAATTATTTGAAAAACACCTTGGATAACTCGAGAGACCCATGCAAAGCAAAGTCGCTGTCCTCCGCACATCGCCGCGTACCGTTTTTGAAGACTACCAACGCCTGCTCAATCATGCGGATTAACAAAATATAAATGCCAAAGAGGTCGACAACTCGCTCAAAAACAATATTTCCAGGAACTTCTTTTTCACCGGATGTTCCACAACACCGTGGCAACTCGACGGTGTTATTCGCGCCATGAAACGGGATGGCTACGATCCCGACCTCATTCACGGCTGCCACAACCGAACCGTGGTCATCGACGCGCGTTTGGGCGAAAAAGAAAACAAACACCTCCCCGTCATCGAAGCACACGGCTTGAAAAATATACATCTCTACGAAGGCGAAGAATGGATCAACGTACGCGATGCAGTCGGCGACCTCACCGAAAAATTTCTCTGCCTGAACGAAGTCTATCCCAAAGGCTTTCACATTCCCAAACGCTTTATCAATGAAAACATCATCCATTTCCCCACCGTCAAAACCCACGTCTTTACCACCACCACAGGCGCCATGAAAAATGCCTTTGGCGGCCTGCTCAACGAACGTCGCCACTGGACGCATCCCGTCATACACGAAACCCTCGTCGATCTGCTCATGATTCAAAAGAAAATCCACCGCGGTGTCTTTGCAGTCATGGACGGCACCTTTGCAGGCGATGGCCCCGGTCCGCGCTGTATGATCCCCCACACCAAAAACGTCATCCTCGCCAGTGCCGACCAGGTCGCCATTGACGCAGTCGCCGCCAAAATGATGGGCTTTGATCCACTTTCAATCAAATACATCCGCATGGCACACGACCTGGGCCTGGGATGCGGAGATCCTTCCCAAATCGAAATTGCGGGTGATTTGAACGCCGCAGAAGAGAATTGGGACTTTGTTGGCCCGTACAAAAAAATGACCTTTGCCTCTAAAATGCAGCACAAGATCTACTGGGGGAGCCTCAAAAAACCCATCGAATGGTCGCTCAAAACCATCCTCGCACCCTGGGCTTATATGGCTTCGGTGCTCTACCACGACAGTTTCTGGTATCCTTTTCATGCTAAAAATAAAATGCAAGATGTACTAAACAGCGACTGGGGCCGCCTCTTCCGCAACTGGGAACACCTCACCCCCAACGCACAGGGCTTTCCCGACGTAGGCGACACCTCTGCAAAACTCAAAAAAACGAACCTGCAAGCCCTGAGGGATTCATTCGGCATCTTGCGCGATTGTATTGTCGAAGCCCCCGAATTCATCCAGTCGCGCAAAAGAGAAAACACCCTGCACACCCATGACCGAAAACATTAACCGCTTATTCCGCGACAAATTGCCGGAACAGCGCATTGCAAAAATCGAACCGCTCTCTGAAACTCGGGCGCACACAGTCTGGAAAGTCACGACTGACCACTCGGTATTTGCTGTAAAACACCACCTCTTTGCATCGCTCACCCGCGGCAAACCATATCACTTGCTCGCCGTTGAACAAAAAGTCACGAACCATCTCCTCGCCAATGGCGCCCCGGTCCCCCGCATCATAGCGACCGACCACGACCTGGTCATCTACGAATGGTGCGGCAATCACACCCTCGACGACATCTGCCAGACCACTGACCCCAGCCCATTCACGCACAGCGTCATCAATACCCTTTGCGCCCTTGAAAAAGCCTTTTGCAAACACAGCGCCAAATTCATCCCGCACATTGCGCCCGGATGTAGCGCGGATGAATTGCGAAAACAGTGGCATAGCACCACCCAATCACTCACAGAAACGCTTCCATCACTCGTACGCGACCCAAATGCCTCAGATCTTCCATCAACCTGGGAAACCCTCGTAAACGAACTCATCCACGCACCGCCAGTAATCGGTCCCACCGACTACAACGCCCGCAACATCGCGTGTCCAAATCCAGAAACAGCAACAGTTCTCGAACTCGCCAAAATTGGCTATGACTGGCCCGAACGCCGCCTGGTACAATACACGACATCGCTCGGCGCGCACAATCCCCGCGGTCGCATCATTGCACTTCTCACACCATCGTTTGCGCAATACTACGCACATCTCGCATCAAAATTGTACTCGACCCCGATCAAAACCATCCTCCTGCGCCTCGATGCACATCACCTCATCTATCACCTGTTCGCAGCCCATATATGCCTGACAACGCCACACTGGCAAAATATCAAAACCCGCCTGGCACAACACAAAAGTCATATATCCCAGCCCCTGTCCGACCACCCCCTGGTGAACAAATTCCGCGCGTATTTTTAAAAAATAAAGGCGATCCCATTTCCTGGGACCGCCATTCCTATCCGTACAACATACCCTGCACCTACGCGATATCTATCACCCGCTCAAAAATTGCCCGCGTCTGTGCCATATCGTTCTTCAAAACATCTTCAAACACCTCAGCCGTATCAAACCCCATCGCCCGTGCCACTGCTGCCAACGCGCGGTCTTCGGTGGGCAAATGGGTACGTGCCTGCTCGTCCTGGCGCCTGATCACTTTTTCTACAGTACGCAAAAACACATACGCTTGCTGGAGACGTTGTGCATCTTCTACCTCCAAAAATCCGCCCTCTACCAATCTTCTCAGTGCCTCAAGCGTATTGGCACTGCGCAACTCCGGATGATCTTTGGCGAACTTCAACTGCAAAATTTGTACAATAAACTCAATATCTACAATCCCCCCCGCATCTGTTTTAATACTCACCACCTTACGGGATCTTTGCCCATTTTTGCGCTCCATCTTCTTGCGAATATCCAGCATCGTGGCAACTTCCTCATCCGAAAACCGGCTACCCACAATAAAAGGCTCAAACAAATTCAGCAACTTTTCTCCCAAAACTGGATCGCCAGCGACGACCCGGCTGCGAGACAATGCCATGCGCTCCCACGTTGACGCGCGCGTCTCCAAATAGCGACTATAAGATTCCAGAGACAGTGCCAGAAGCCCGCTCGCCCCCTCGGGACGCAACCGCGGATCCACCGGATAGAGCTTACCCTGAGGGGTATTCTGCTCCAGCATCGCGATCATCTGCTGTGACAGATCGATAAAAAATTGCAAATTCCCCTGCGGCCTTGCGCCATCTGTTTCGCCATCTTCACCATATACAAATACGATATCCAGATCCGAACCGAAACTCAATTCGTCCCCACCCATCTTGCCCAGACCCAGCACCACAAACCCGACCTCCTCACCGCTGTGATTGCGCGGTACCCCGCGCTTTTCGACTAACCGCGCATAAACCACCTCATAAACCACCTGCACAACCACATCGGCCAACATCGTCAGCGCCTCAAATGTTTCAAACGAATCGGTCAAGCCCACGAGATCGCGCGTACCAAAGCGCAGCAACTCGCGATGTTTTATCCTGTTTAGAACACTCACCAATTCGGACGTATCGCCATACTGCTCAACCTGTGCGCGAAACTGTTCTCGCAAAGCGTCCACACCCGGACTGAGATGCAAAACCTCTGCTTCCGGATCCAGATACAAAACCTCTGGGCGAACCAGCCAATCGAGCAATCCGGGATTGCGCCTTATCACCTGAACCAGAAATTGGCTGCCCACACACAGTGACAACATCAGTTGGCGAAACCCCTGATTGGATGCCAAAATGCGGAAAAACATATCGCCCGCGCCATAAGCAGACACCAGACTCTCCAGATTGCTCAACCCCTGATCGGGATCGGCGGACTCCTGAAGTGCCTGCATCAATGCCGGTGCCAATTCTGTAAAGCTCTGACGCGCTCGCGTGCCCCGAATCCGCGGCACATGCCCAAAAGCCAGATAAATGAGATTGCGATGCGCCTCGCCCGGCCGATCAAACCCAATCTCTTCTAACAACCCGCTGGCTTCTGCATCGCCTATTTCCATATTTACCAGCGCGCCTATAGAACGACCCTCGCTCTCGTGCGCCTCCGTAAAGATCTGGGCATACACCTCCTGTACAGCCTTCAAATGGACATCCAGTATTTTGCGATACGCCCCAGCAGATTCCATATCCATTGTGCGCGCCAATATGCGCTGTTCATCCTCTCCTTCGGGCAGCGAATAATCACTGCGATTGTGCATCATCTGCAAGCGGTGTTCCAAACGCCTGAAAAATACATAAGCATCCCTTAGCTGATCGGCTTCCTTACCCGACAGCGCAGATACACGCTGCAACTGCCGGATAGCCTCGAGCGTATTATCCGACCTCGCATTCTCGTGTATGCGCCCCACCAGCAATTGCAAACACTGCACAATAAACTCGATATCCCTGATACCACCCGAGCGCAACTTCAAATGCGTCTCGCGCTGCCCCTTGCTTCCAATCTGATCTTCTATACGCGCCTTAACGCGGTTGATCTCCGTTGCCGGGCTGGTATCAAAATAGCGCGGATAAACAAAGGGCTGTACCATCTTCAAAAATCGCTGCCCCAGGGCTTCAGACCCGGCACAACAACGGGCTTTGATCAGCATCTGCCGCTCCCACAACTCGCCCCGCCGCATATAGTAGCCCTCATATCCGGCAAGGGGCATCACGAGCGCGCCAGCCGCGCCATCGGGACGCAGGCGCATATCCATGCGATACAAAAACCCCTCGGGCGTCACCTCTGTTGCCGCACGCACAATTTGCTCACACAATCGGGTGAAAAATTCCTGATTGGTCACAGACCGTTCACCATCCGTATTGCCCTCGGCGCTATAGACAAACATCAAATCGATATCCGAACTAAAATTGAGTTCCATACCGCCCAACTTGCCCAACCCAAAAATCGCAAACGCCACAGGCTGTCCATCGCCATTTCGCGGCATGCCATAACGCACTTGCAGGTCGGGCAACAAAATATCAATCAACTTTTGCAAACACACATCTGCCAAAATAGACAAATCAGCCGCAACATATTGAATGGCGCGCCCACCGGCCAGATCGCCTACGCCAATACGCAACAACTCGCGTCGCGCAACCCGCCGAACAGCATTGAGCTTGTCTTCGCGCGTATCCACAGCCTCGACAGCCCGTTCAAAAGACGCCAGCAATTGTTCTTTATCACACGATTGTGCAATGCGATCCGGAGCACCTGTCAACCAGTCAAAGGTATCGGGGTCGCGCACCAGCATATCAGCCATAAAAGGGCTACCACCCAAAACGCACAACAACATGCGCCACAACTCGGGCTGTTCTTTGAGCGTGTGCAAAAATGACGCGTGATGCGCGATGCGCACAAAATTATGCAGCGCCATATCGGGGTCGGGCGCATCGACCAACGCCTGAAAAAAATCATCGGGAAGTTGACCATCAGCCTCTGAGCCAGCCAACTCTTCGAGATTTTGCAACGCGCGTTCAACATCTCGAAATCCCGCCTGTGCAAGCGCGTCTTTTGTGCCGGGTGTGTCAAAATCAAAAATATCCATAACGAACCTCAAGCTATAACGCCGCTTCTCCTGTCTCTCGCGTGCGAATGCGGATCGCTTGTTCAACAGTACTCACAAAAATCTTCCCATCGCCGACTTCGCCCGTGGTGGCAGCTTCCAGGATAGCTTCAATCGCCTTTTCCAACTCATCGTCAGCGACCACCAGTTCAATTTTGAGTTTTGGCAAAAAATCCACGTGATATTCGCTGCCTCTGTAAAACTCCCGATGCCCTCGCTGGCGGCCAAACCCCCGGTATTCGCCAACTGACATCCCCACCAATCCCAATTCGGTGAGTGCTTCCTTTACTTCATCCAGCTTAAACGGCTTGATATACGCCTCAATTTTTTTCATTACAACCTCCCAAACGCAATGTTGACACAGAACAAAAAAACCTATATCCTGTGCCCATTCAAAAATCACCACCAATACGCGAAAAAGGAACCGCTATGCCTGTTACGAGACTATCGGAAACCACAGCCGAAGAATTTCCCTGGGGCACCCTCAACTGGCTCATGGGCCAGGCCATTGACCCCGATGCCAAACAGACCTTTGGCATGGCCGTCATTCAACCCGGACAGCAGAATCCACCGCATTACCATCCCAACTGCGAAGAAATCCTCTACGTCGTCTCCGGAACATGCGAACACACGTACGGCGACGACAGCTATCAGCTCAAACCGGGCGATAGCATTCGAGTTCCCGCTGGCGTGATCCACCACGCGATCAACAACGGCGACGAGCCGCTGCGCGCAATCATCTCCTTTTCATCGGGCGACCGTCAAACCGTATTTCTCGAATAGGCGAACAATGACTATTCGCGCCATCATCTTCGACATGGACGGTACGCTCACAGAATCGTACATCAACTGGCCGGAATTGCGATCAAAAATCAATTGCCCCCCCGAAAAAACCATCATCCAACACATCGACAACTTACCCGCAAAACAACGCAAACAGGCCAATGACATCCTTCTCGAAAAAGAATGGGAGGCAGCACAACACGCCGCCATTCGCGCTGGTGCAACAGAACTAATCGACGCACTACGAGCGCGCAAGTACAAACTCGGCCTGGTCACCAACAACCACGGCGCCGCCATGCACCGTGTGATCAATCGACTCAATCGCGTCTTTGACATCGCCCTCAGCCGAGACGACGGTCCCATAAAGCCCAGCCCTTACCTCATCCACAAAACACTCCAGGCCCTCGACACTTCCCCAAACGAAGCCATAAGTATTGGCGACAGCCGCTACGACCTAATGGCCAGTGCCGCCGCCCGCGTGCGCTGTATTCACTTCACCGATGGCGCATCCGACCTCACGCACGATCTCCAGGTCGCGTCACTACCTGCGATCATACCGCTCCTGGATCGGCTTTAACAGACGCCAACCTTTCTGCACACAATCGGATGCGCGCCAGAGCCTTTTCGATATTTTCCACAGAATTCGCGTAAGAAAACCGCAAATACCCCTCGCCGTATTCCCCAAAGTCCGACCCCGCCAGACACGCTACGTGTCCCTCATTCAAAATCATATCCGCGACATCCGCAGACGACTTGCCCAATCCCATAATATTTGGAAACGCGTAAAAAGCCCCCTCGGGCATCGGGCATGTAATCCCCTCAATCGCATTCAAACCCTCAACAATAATCGCACGCCGTTTGCGAAACGCATCCATCATATCCCCAACTGCATCCTGCGGACCCTTCAACGCAGCCACAGCCGCCATTTGCGTAAACGCAGCCGTACACGAATTGCTATTAACCATCAGCCTGTCAAAATGCGGCACGAGATTTATCGGCATCACCCCATAACCAATGCGCCAGCCCGTCATCGCATACGTCTTGGAAAACCCATCGAGAATAATCAACAAATCGGCAATACCCTCACACGCCGAAATGCTGTGAAACGCATCGCCATAGACCATCCGGGAATAAATCTCATCGGACAACACGGGAATCTGGTGCTCGACCGCCACCTCGGCAATCGCCTTCAAATCGCCTTCTGGAATCACGCCGCCCGTGGGATTTTGCGGTGAATTTAGAATAATCAGCTTTGTGCGCTCCGTCACCAGATCGCGCAATTGATCCGCATCCAGGCTAAACCCGCGATCCTCCGTCAAAGGCACAGGCACGGGTTGCGCACCTGCAAAGCGAATCACCGACTCGTAAATCGGAAAACCCGGATTCGGATAAATCACCTCATCACCCTGCTCTGCCAATGCGAGAATAGAATAAAACATAATCGGCTTGGCACCGGGTGTCACCACCACCTGGTCGGGATGCACGTCAATCTGCCGCGTTGTCGAAATCTCTTCCGCTATTGCCTCGCGCAACTCGGGCAATCCCACGGGCGGACCGTAATGCGTAAACCCATCTGACAGCGCTCTTTGCCCCGCCTCGACAATATGCGCGGGCGTATCAAAATCCGGCTCGCCAATTTCCAAATGCACCACATCGTGCCCCATCGCCTCCAGCGCGCGCGCCTTTACCAGCACCTCAAAAGCAGACTCTGTACCCAACAGCGACATGCGATTTGCAATATTCATCATCTCACCTCACGCCTTACTTGATAACAATTGCGTGTGCAACTTCGGGACCGTGAACCCCCAGCGTCAGCCGCATTTCAATATCTGCAGTTCGGCTCGGTCCAGAAATAAAAGTCGCCGTTGCATTTTCGGGATGATCCAGATAAAACTGGCGCAACGGCTCAGCCGCATCCCTCAAATTCTCCAGCAACGTACTCGCCCTAAAAATACCGATATGTACGCGGGGCAAAGTCGAAACAAGACGCACGGCATCATCCAGAGCAAACTCGACGAGACTTCCCGACTCAGCCACAGCAAAAACCGCCCAGGACACTCCCGCCTCGACAGCGTCAATCGCGTGGGGCAATTCAGAACTGTCAAAAGGCGGCACGCGCACATCAATCCCCGCATCCACACACGCGCGTTCAACAGCATCGTCCAACCCATCGGGCAACTCGGCAAACACAACCCGCTCACAACCCACCTCCCTGAGCACACTGACCACAATGGGCGCAACCGCATCAGCATCCTCAGCCACATGCGCCACCCCGGACAAAGACGCGTACTTCTCAACAAAAGCATCAATCAATTCATCACTCATAATCCACCTATCAATTGAGAATTAAAAATTGTCCCCGCCCCCAATTCGCGTTTTAATTTTCATTCAGGGGACATTTATTGCAACGCTTTATCGAAGTATCAAAGAGCACTCAAATTAATGTGAAATACCTTTCCACGCAAGTACACATACGGAGTACACCACTACTTTACCCTTTACCCTTTGAACTCTCCACTTTATCTTTACTCCATTCCGCACTTACTATCCATTGTTCACTGGAAACTACCATGCACTCTCCAATACGCATCGCACAAATCGGCCTTGGGCCACTCGGCCAGATGCTCACCCCTTATCTGGTAAAACGATCGGGCATTGAAATCGTCAGTGCCATTGACATTGACCCATCCAAAACAAATCGCGACTTGGGCGAAGTGAGCCAATGCGCCCGCCCCCTCGGCATAGCCATCACCGATGATCTCGACAGGGGATTGGCCGACGCAGACCTCGCCGTAGTGACAACCGTATCAGAACTCCAGCGCATCGCCCCCACATTAAAAGAAATTATCGACCAGGGTGTCAACATCGTCTCAACCTGCGAAGAACTGTCTTATCCCTGGACAACACAACCCGAATTATCCGCAACCATCGACACCTGGGCAAAAGAACGCGACGTCTCAGTCCTCGGAACCGGCATCAACCCCGGCTTTCTCATGGACTTCTTGCCCACAGCGGCCACCGGCGTGTGTCACACCGTGCAATCCATTCGCATAGAACGCACCCAGGACGCCTCTGCGCGCCGCCTCCCCTTTCAGCAAAAAATAGGAGCGGGACTCACCGTTGAAGAATTTCAAAACCTCGTCGCCCAACAAAAAATCCGACACGTC
This sequence comes from Gemmatimonadota bacterium, assembly GCA_009838845.1. Lineage (NCBI taxonomy): Bacteria > Pseudomonadati > Gemmatimonadota > Gemmatimonadota bacterium. The sequence goes on from VXRD01000165.1 coordinate 10,703, forward strand.
GGCCTCACCGAATCCATGCACATGATCGCGGCGCGATTGGGATGGCAACTCGACCACACCGAAGACATCGTAGAACCCGTTCTCGCAGAACCGGGACATTGTGCAGGCGTACTGCAAACGGGACGGGGATACCACAACGGACGGGAAGTCCTCACCCTCATCTTCAAAGCCGCCGTCGGACAACTAATACACAATGGCGAATCCATCGAATCCCAGGAGCACATCCAGATCAATGGCACGCCCGCTTACGACCTCATCATACCCGGCGGCATCAACGGCGACATCGCCACCTGTGCAGTCATCGCCAATGCTATCCCAATAGTCGCATCTGCCGCACCCGGACTGCGCACCATGATCGACATCCCCCCACTCTCCTGCGCCCAGGAAATCCCCGAGGGATAAATGCCACCTGTTCTAAGCGACTTTGACCTGCACCTGCACAGCGAAGGCAATCACCATCACATCTACGATTGCCTCGGCGCACACCCCACAGAAAAAGGCGTACATTTTGCCGTGTGGGCGCCCAATGCTCAGCGCGTAAGCGTGGTTGGCGACTTCAACGCCTGGAATGGATGCCAGCACCCCATGCAAAACAGAGGCAGCACGGGTATATGGGAACTACTCATCCCCGACCTGACGCCCGGCACCCTCTACAAATACGAAATCAAAACCCAAAACGGCGATATCTTCACCAAAAGCGACCCCTATGCCTTCTGTATGGAACACCGCCCGCGCACAGCCTCTGTCGTGTACCAGCCCGACGACGCCCTGTGGACCGATGCCGAATGGCTACAAACCCGCCAGCAAAGAGACCCATACACAGACCCAATCGCCATATACGAAGTACACCTCGGATCATGGCGGCGCAACCCGCACGAAAACAACCGACCGCTCACCTATCGCGAACTCGCGCATGAACTCGTCGAATACGTCCTCGAAATGGGCTACACCCACATCGAACTCCTCCCCATCATGGAACACCCCTTAGACGAATCCTGGGGATATCAGATCACGGGCTATTACGCGCCAACCAGCCGTTTTGGCACGCCAGACGATTTCAAATACCTCGTCAACCATTGCCACATCCACGACATAGGCGTCATCCTCGACTGGGTACCCGCACACTTCCCAACAGACGCACATGGACTCGCACAATTCGACGGCTCAGCCCTGTACGAACACGCCGATCCCCGGCAAGGCACACACCCCGATTGGGACACCTTAATCTTCAACTACGGACGCAATGAAGTACGCAATTTTCTGATCGCCAATGCCCTCTTCTGGATCGAAAAATATCACATCGATGGCTTGCGCGTCGATGCCGTTGCATCCATGCTCTACCTCGATTACTCGCGCAAAGAACGCGAATGGATCCCCAACCAATATGGCGGCAGAGAAAATTTAGACGCCATCGCCTTTATGCACCAGCTCAACACCCTCATCCACGAAAAATTCCCGGGCGTCTTGATGATCGCCGAAGAATCGACCTCCTGGCCCGGCGTCTCTCGCCCCGTTTATCTGGGTGGCCTCGGATTTGGATTCAAATGGAACATGGGCTGGATGAACGACACCCTGTCCTACATCTCCAAAGAACCCATCCACCGCAAATACCATCACGACAACCTCACCTTTGGCCTCGTCTATGCCTTCCACGAAAACTTTATCCTCGTACTCTCCCACGACGAAGTAGTTCACGGCAAACGCGCCCTCATCGACAAAATGCCCGGCGACCGCTGGCAAAAATTTGCCAATCTGCGCGCCTTTTATGCTTTTCAATACGCCCATCCCGGCAAAAAGTTGCTCTTTATGGGCAGCGAACTCGGCCAATGGCAAGAGTGGAACTCACAGGAAAGCGTCCACTGGCACCTCCTCGCAGAACCCGACCACGCGGACCTGAAGCGCTTTGTAAGAGACCTCAACACCCTCTACCGGGGAGAACCAGCACTCTACGAACGGGATTTTGAACCCGAAGGCTTTGAATGGATCTCGCTCCACGACGCCTCCAACAGCGTCCTATCCTTCCTGCGCCGCGCGCGATCACACGATACCCCTCTGATCTTTGCCTGCAACTTTACCCCCGTCCCAAGGGAAAACTACCGCATAGGCGTACCCACCCCGGGCACCTACCGCGAACTCATCAACAGCGACTCAGAACGCTACGGCGGCAGCAACATGGGCAACCTCGGCACCGTCCACACCGAACCCATCGCAAGTCACGGACATCCGCAATCCCTGCAAATCACCCTCCCCCCACTCGCCGCTGTCATGTTCAAACCCGAGTAAAAAGCAAAAAAATGGGACCTGACCTTCAAAGATCAAGTCCCAAACATTTTATATCGCCCTGTTTTTACTCACTCCGCAGGGAATCCACGAGATTAGCACCCGCAGTTCTAACTGCCTGCCAACCCACCGTCAGCAGAGCAATGATTAGCGTCAGCATCCCACTCAAAATGAAAAACCCGATACTCAGGTCAATGCGATAGGCGAAGTTGTGGAGCCAACCGCTCATCGCGTAATAAGCGACAGGCCAGGCAAGGAGATTTGCCAGAATAACGGGCTTTACAAAATCCTTTGTAAACAGCAGCACAATATTCGCGACTGATGCCCCCAACACCTTCCGAATCCCCACCTCTTTCGTGCGCTGTTCCGCTATATAAGAGGCCAGACCAAACAGACCAAGACACGCGATACAAATAGCCAGCGCCGTCAAACCGCCAAGCATCTTGCCGCGCTGTTCATCTGCGCGATACTGGCGTTCAAAATAATCGTCTAAAAAAGCGTATTCAAATGGAGAATACGGAACATAAGTCTCCCACTTCTCCTTCAAAAAATTCAGCGCATCCGAACTCCGATTGGGACGGACCCTGACCAAAAGATAATTACCGCCACTCGGCAAAATATGCAAAAACATCGGTTCAATCTGCTGATAAAGAGATTGAACGTGAAAATCCTTCACCACGCCTATGACAGTACGAGGTCGGCTATCCCGAAATATCAGCACCAATTCCTTACCAATAGCCTCTTTGGGCGAACTCCAGCCAAAATGCACAACCGCTGTTTCGTTTACAACAACCGCTTCAGATTCGTCGGTCGTGAAATCTTTAGAAAAATCCCTTCCCTCAATTATCTCGATTCCAAGAGTTTTTATAAAATCGTGATCAACCGCATAGCCCGGCACCTGCATTTCACCCTGGACACCTTCCGGATGCACCGACCGTCTGATAAGTGGAAATACCGTTGATCGCGTTGGCACAGGTACATGAGATGATAGCGTGCAACTCAGGAGATCGGGACTCTGTAAAAAGTCGGCCTTAATTGACTCGTATTTTGCACGGAGACCTCGCTGTCTGCTGAAAAGCGGCATAGAAATAACGTTCGCCCTTTCAAACCCCAGATCCTTATCTTTCACATACGCCATTTGCGCGTAAATAACGCTTGTCCCTGTGATCAGCGCGATTGAAATAGCAAATTGGACAACCACGAGCAGTTGCCTGATACGCGAAGTCTGCAAACCCGCATGCCGCGCCCCCTTTAACACCGTCACAGGTTGAAATGCAGAGAGAAAAAACGCCGGATAACTCCCGGCAACAATACCCGTAACAAGCGCGACACCAGCCAAACCCAGTATCGCAGAGATACTGGTGTATTCAACGACCAATTGTTGACCGATCAAACGATTAAAAAAAGGCAGAGAAAGTTCGACAAGAGAGACCGCAAACAAAAGCGCAATAAATGCCAGCAGTGCAGACTCACCTATAAATTGCCGAATCAATTGCAAGCGATAGGCTCCTACAACCTTTCTTATACCCACCTCCTTCGCACGCGCGGCAGAGCGCGCCGTCGAAAGATTCATAAAATTGATACAGGCGATCAAAAGCACGAAACAGGCGAGTGCGGCGAAGATATAGACGTGAACAATATCGCTATTCGGCTCGATCTCGTGACTCAAATGCGAGTAGAGATGGATTCTCGTAATAGGCTGCAAGAAAAATCTCACACCCATTCCGCGCGCTGCCAGTGCCTCCCCCATGTATTTTTTCACAAACGCGGGGAACTTATCCTCAAGCTCTTGGGGCGAATATCCCTTCGGAAGAAGCACATAGGTATAAAGCACCGGATTTGACAACCAATTCTTCAGAATAGCACCTGTCCCGCTCTCATGTAAACTCTCATATGAAGCCAGAATTTCGAATCTAAAATGAGAATTGCGCGGAATTTCCCGTATAATCCCGGTCACTGTGTAATGCTGCTGCACGACCGGCGTTACAAATGTGAGAACCTGACCCATAGGATCTTTTGTACCGAAATACTTGCGTGCCGCCTTCTCAGTAAGAACCACAGAATACGGCGCCTGAAGTGCCGTATGTCGGTCTCCCTCAATCATGGGAAAATCAAAAACATCAAAAACCGATGCATCCCCAAAAAAGATCGGCTCTTGAAAGCGGTTATTCTCATGAAAGATCACAGATGACCCACGCCCGAACTTGACGGTCTGGACAACCTCGGGAAATTCGACTCGTAAGGCAGGAGCCAATGGCTGCTGGGAAGTCGCCGTTGGCATAGCCTGTCCATCTGCAGCTATTCGCTCATGTGCAACCCTGTAAATCCGATCTGCCTTTTCATGATACGTATCATAACTGAGTTCAAACCTGACAAAACTCAAAATCAAGACACAAGTCGCTATACCAATCGCCAATCCCGCTATATTGACAAATGAGTAAACCTTTTGCCGAAACAGATTGCGCAAAGCGACGGTCAGATAATTTCTTAACATGGCCTCCCCTTTTTAAAATTGAATCAGCCTCTTCAACATAGACTTAGACAAGATGTTTTTTCTAAGGTTTCTAAAAAATCTTCTCATCCAGACCAATCTCGGGCTGCAATCCAACTTTTTTTACCGCAAAGTCCTTGTGTACTCAAAGGCTGTGTTTTATACTGTGCTTCAACCTGACGAGACTCCAATCTAACCGCACAAAAACAAAAGAGGCCGCGATGAACAACACCGCCACAATACACACCCGTGCATGGGCGGGTGATGAAGCCCTCACCCTCACCTTTCCCGAAGGCTGGACAGTCGAAACCTTTGGTCCACAGGAATGTCCTCAAGTCACCGCAGACCAGATCCAGACCGCCTTTGACAACCCCATCGGCACACCACGGATATCAGAACTCGCCAGAGGAAAAAACAGCGCCGCAATCATCGTAGATGACCTGAGCCGTCCCACACCCGCTGCCGAACTCATCCCCTATGTCCTCAAAGAACTCGAAACAGCCAGCATCCCTAAAAACCAAATCCGCTTTGTCGTAGGTGGGGGATCTCACCGTCCAATCGACGCGGAAGAAATCGACAAAAAAGTGGGCGCTGATATCGCCCGCGCATATCAAGTCACGAATCACTATTTCATGGGCGGAGACCTGCGCGCCCTGGGCAGCCTGGACAGCGGCCTACCCATTTACATCGACAGAGTTGTCGCAGATGCCGACCTCAAGCTCTGCGTTGGCGGCATCTATCCCCACGCCAACGTGGGATTTGGCGGCGGTGCCAAACTCATCTTGCCAGGCGTCTCGGGCTTTGCCACCATGTTCTACTTTCACACCTTTTACGCAAATCGGGGACACGCCAATATTGAACGACAGGGCGACGAACCCGACCATCGAGACGCCGCCGAAGCAGTCGCCAAAGTCCTGGGCCTCGATGCCGTCGTCAACGTAACACTCAACCGCAAACGCCAGATCACCGGTGTATTTGTGGGCGACTTCATCCAGGCGCAACGCACCGGCGCCCGATTCGCACTAAAAACCTACGCAACCCGGACACCCGAAACAGAACCTGACCTCGTCATAGCCAACGCCTATCCGCTCGACTACGACCCCGTACAAACCGCCAAAGCACTCTGGCCGCTTCGGCTCTTCAAAAACGCGTACAAAGTCGCCATCAATCCCGCCACCGATGGAATATGCCATCACGGACTGTACGACGAAATAGACTACGCGCGGTTTTGCAAACAGCAATCCCAACAGCCCCAGCAAGAACTCCCCGAACCCAAAATTGAAGGCCCGCACCAGACCCTGATGTGGTCTGAAAACTTCCCGGTTGACGAATTTTACAAACGCAATCCCGACGGCATTCTCTTCCGCGATTGGGACACACTCCGCAACCAACTCATTGAAAAATTGCCCGATAATGCCCGCGTCGCCGTTTTTCCAAATGCGGCCATTCAAATTTCCGAAAAATAAGGATCAAAAACGCAGAATTTTACTTTTTTTAACGCGCCTATCATGCTATATTGAGCCGATGCAATTATGAAAAAAATCACGCAAGAGAACGGGGTGACGTAGGGACCGGGGGAGATCCTTGCCAATCCCTTGTTCTCTTGCGTTATTATATTGGAGGACGCCATGCTGACACAGGAACAAATCGACTTCTACCACGAAAACGGATACCTCAAATGCGAAGCGCTATTTACCCCAGAAGAAACCGCCGAACTCGGCTCGGAAATGGTGCGCATCATCGAAAATTGGGGCAATGAAACCATTGGCTGGCGGGGACCGTGGCGCGACCGATACCTGCCCGAAGACGAACGCCTCAACACCAAAGCCGTCTTCATGCACAATCCCCAATTCTACTCCGCAACCTGGGGGCGCGCCATCTTTAACGAACGACTCGTCGGCTGCGTGGAAGACCTGATCCGCGACACAGTACAGTGGCACCACACCGTCCTCCATGCCAAACCGCCAGAACTCGGCACGCCTTTTCCCATGCACCAGGACTATCCCTTTTATCCGCACGACGGCCCCGACTTTGTCGATTGCTTGCTTCACCTGGACGACACCCCAATAGAAAGCGGGTGCTTGCGCGTGGTACCCGGCAGCCATAAAAAAGGTCCGCTCGTCCACGTCCTGGGTCCAGACACCTCTCCTCATCTGCCGCCAGACGATTACCACCCCGACAAAATCGACTCCATCCTGATCCCGGCAAAAGCCGGAGACGTCATCTTCTTTAGCTATCAGATCATTCACTGGTCCGATTGCAACCGCACCGACGAATGGCGAAAATCCGTTCGCTTCGGCTACCACAGCACCCAAATGCAACCCGTGGGCCGCGCAGAAGACGACCCCTATCGCATCGACCCCAACAACATTTTGGAACGCAAAGACAGCACCATTGTGTCCGGCTTTAGAATGAATGACGTGAATTAAAGTATGAACAAACCCAACATCATCATCGTACTCGCCGACGACATGGGCTATGGTGATTCCAGTGCGTACGGGGGCTGGATCCACACGCCCGCAATGGAAAAAATGGCCCGCGAAGGGCTTAAATTCACCGACTTTCACTCCAGCGGCGCGGTTTGCAGCCCCACGCGCGCCGGACTACTCACCGGACGCTATCAACAGCGCGCAGGCGTGCCCAAAGTGATCGGTGCCGATCCCAACAGCGCCGACCACTATGTGGGATTGTACCCCTCTGAAATCACCTTTCCCAAACTACTCAAACAAGCTGGCTACACCTCTGCCATCTTTGGCAAATGGCACCTCGGGTACGACAAAAAATTCAATCCCATACACCACGACTTTGATCGCTTTCGCGGATATGTAAGCGGCAACATCGACTACATCTCGCACTACGACCGCATGGAAGTGTACGACTGGTGGGAGGGCCTCGAACACATCGAAGAAGAAGGCTATACCACACACCTCATCACCCAGCATTCCGTACAATTCATCAAAGACCACAAAGACACGCCCTTTTGCCTCTACGTTGCACACGAAGCCGTACACACCCCATTGCAGGGACCTGACGACCCCGCCATTCGCGGCCCTGAAAAAGCGGACTTTCATCCCGACGACCCCCGAGAAACCTATTGCCAGATGATGAAAGCCATGGACGATAGCCTGGCCGAAATCATGGGCACAGTCCGAGAACTCGGCATTGAGGAAAACACCCTCGTCTTCTTCTTTTCCGACAACGGCGGCACCCGTCAAAACCCCGAATCCAACGCTCCGTTGCGCGGGAACAAAGGCACCGTATGGGAAGGCGGCCACCGCGTCCCCGCCATTGCATGGTGGCCCGGAACAATTGCCCCCAACAGCGTCACCGACCAACTCGCCATCAGCATCGACCTCTTTCCCACCATGTGCGACCTCGCTCAAACATCCGCGCCCGACAATCACTTTGATGGCATCAGCCTCAAATCCACCCTCCTGGGCGAAAATGAACCGGATGCCCGACAATTATTCTGGAATGGTCTTGCCATGCGCGACGACAAGTACAAACTCGTAATCGACAAAGGCACGCCGCATCTCTTCGACCTATCCCAGGACATATCGGAAAGCAACGACCTCGCATCGCAACAACCCGACCGCGTCCAGCAAATGTGCCATGCAATCGATGCCTGGAAACGAGACGTAGCCGATGGCGCAACGCCTCAACCTGAACACGATGCAAAAGCGATACAGTGACAGTGGTCGCGGTGTAGATGGCGTATTGACTTATTGCGAGAGTCAGCGTTATATTTCACTATCTCAAAATTTTCGCCCTGCAAAAAGAGGTAATAACGCTATGTCCCAAGAACGACTCGGCAACCGGCTGCGCCTTCCGAGCCTATCGATAAAGGGATTTCGGGGGATTGACGAGCTTACCATTGATCGGTTGGGCCGCGTAACCCTGATCGCCGGAAAGAATAGCGTCGGCAAAACGACCGTCTTAGATGCCATCCAGATTTATGCGGCACGTGGTCATTATGATATTCTGTCTCAACTATTAACAAGCTGCCAAGAAGTCTCTATCGCTACCCTCTCGGATGTCAACGATCAAAGAAGATTTGTACCCGATTTTCCTGCCCTATTTCACGGACGCGATGTGTCGGAATGTGCCCGCATCGAAATTGGCCCGAAAAACGACACAGACCAACTCAGGATAGAGGAGAGTTTGCCGATCGAAAGGCAGGCTTATCAAATCGAAAAATATCTATCTCGGTCTGTTGCAAGAGGCTACACGCAAGTATTCCGTGTCGTCTTTCAAGACACAGAACAGATACTTCCCTGGATACTACCTATCCAGGGATCGGATGCGGCCAGAACCGTAGAACGTTATAGCGTTAGCGCGTGCTTATACTTAGAGAGGTTATTGGACGAAGCTAAATGGTCGTCTCCAATAGGATGTCAATTTTTGGGACCGGGCCTGTTGAGCGACGAAGAAATTGTACGATCCTGGAATGCCATTGCGCTAACAGAAGATGAGGACCGAGCGGTGCAAGCCCTGAGACTGATCTTCGGCAACGATCTGGAGCGCGTCGCGGTGCGCCGAGATGAAATATCATCTGGAAAAGAATATGTCCAGCGGGTGGTAGCAAGACTCCGAGGTCAAGCCCGTCCAGTCCCTTTGCAAAGTCTTGGCGATGGGGCACTGCACCTATCTGGCGTCGCTCTGGCACTGACCAATAGCCGCGACGGTTTCTTGCTCATCGATGAAGCGGAAAATGGCATTCACCATTCCGTACAGCGCGATTACTGGCGCATGGTATTCGAGACCGCAGAGGCAAACAACGTACAGGTTTTGGCGACAACGCACAGCTTTGACTGTCTGCGCGGCTTTGCACAAGCGATGACCGACTGCGAGGATATTGATGGTGCGCTCGTGCGCCTTGAGCGAGAGAATGGAACCCTTCGTGCGGTTGAGTATTCGGAACGCAATATCAAAGCCGCTGCAAAGCAACGCATTGATATTGAGATGAGGTAGGTGGATGGAGAATAATGACCGCGTTCTTCTCGTTGAAGGGACAGATGACGAGCATGTCGTCAGACATCTTCGCCTTAGACATCAAGCAATGCCACAATTCAGTATTCAGAACAAAGAAGGCATAGAAAAACTTCTCGACGACATTGGTCTGGAAATTTTAGCTCCTGGGCGCAAAGCCATCGGCATCATTGTAGATGCGAATGACGATTTGGACGCCCGCTGGAATGCTGTAGCAAATAGGCTTCGAAAAGAGAGCATTGAAGTGCCCAGCAGTCCAGAACCAACCGGCACGATTATATCCAGTACCCCTCGCGTCGGCTTATGGTTCATGCCCGACAACACATCGCCCGGCGAACTCGAAAATTTTGTCTCCGAAATGATTCCCGACGACGATCCGATATGGCCGCGGTCCCAGCACTACATTGACGACATTCCAGAGACGGACCGAAAATTTACCGAAAAAAAGATATTGCGAGCCAAGGTCCACGCATGGTTAGCGACCCGAGAGGACCCCAGGCCGATGGGCACCGCCATTCGCGCAGGTGATTTGCAAATAGATGGCACACTCAGCACAACATTCGCAAAGTGGCTACAGCAGCTATTCGAATGAACAAATTTTCGCTTTGCGTCTTCTTTTTTGTGATTTGATTTTTTAAACAAAAGGTGGATTAATGCTTGGACTACACCTGCTGGACTTTGCCACGCTCGCCATTTATTTAATCGGCATCATGATTGCCGGCCTATGGGTCGCCCGCAAAATCAAAAATACGGGCGACTATTTTATGGGTGGGCGCAGCTTTGGCAAAACATTTATGATCATGCACGCCTTTGGCACCGGCACCCACACCGACCAGGCCGTAACTGTAGCAGGTGCCTCCTACAAATTGGGCATGGCGGGGATATGGTATCAATGGCTCTACTTATTCGCCACCCCCTTCTACTGGCTCATCGCGCCAATATGGCGAAGGCTGCGCTACCTCACCATAGCGGACTTCTTTGAAGATCGGTTCAGCAACTCGCTCGGTTATTTCTACGCCCTCTATGGCCTGCTCTACTTTGCCATACAAATAGGCATCATGCTCCTGGGCACCGGCAAAACAGCCAGTGCCATGACCGGCGGCGCGATCTCTCCTGAAATCGCCATCGGTGTGATGACCGTCCTCTTCCTCTCCTACGGTCTATTAGGCGGCCTGCCCGCAGCCATCATCACCGACTTTATCCAGGGCATCTTCATCATCGTCCTCTCCTTTCTCCTCGTCCCCTTTGTCATCGACGGCGTCGGCGGCTTCACCGGCCTTCACCAGCAAGTACCCATTGAAAAATTCAGCCTCGAAGCCCCCGGCGATCCCCCGGCCGGATACGACCGCATCACGCCCTTCTTCATCGTCATGGTCGTCATCAACGCCCTCGTCGGCATCATTGCCCAACCCCACCACATGGAAATTGGCGGTGCGGGCAAAACCGAACGCGAAGCCCGCGTGGGATTCACATACGGCAACATGATCAAACGCCTCTGCACCGTAGCCTGGGCATTTACCGGCGTAGCCTGCATTGCCCTTTATCCCAACATCGACGACCCCGAACACGCTTTTGGGCTCGCCTCGCGCGACCTCTTGCCCATCGGCCTCGTCGGCATCATGCTCGCCTCGATGATCGCCGCAGTAATGTCCACCTGCGACTCATTCATGGTCGATGGCGCCGCTCTCTTTGTCGAAAACTTTTACAAACCCCTCTTCAAGCCCGAAGCCGACGACAAACACTACCTCACCACAGGTCGTATCGTCGCCCTCATACTCGTCATATTCGGCATAATCATCGCGCTCTATTTCACCTCTGTCGTCGCAATTATTCGCCTCTCCTGGTCGCTCGTGGCATTCTTTGGAATTGCATTCTGGGGAGGAATTCTCTGGCGCAGATGCAATGCGCCCGGCGCCTGGGCGGGCCTGGTCGTCTCGGCATTTTTATTCGCCATATCCGGTCAAACAATCATCAATTTGGAAAGCCTGGGCATCTACATTGGCGGCCTCGACTGGGAATTGCCCTATCGCTACGTACTCTACATCGCCGGCGGTTTTGCCGCACTCATCATCGTCAGCAAACTCACCAAACCGCAAGACAAAGAGCGACTCGACCGCTTTTACACCTTGCTCCACACGCCTGTGGGACAAGAGCACAAATTGCGCGAAGCCGGCATAAAAGTTGTTATGGAGTAAGGAGTCGTCATGCGCCTCATAGCCATATTGCTTATCGCCGCACTCTATACGAGTTTGGGAGCTACAGACCCTGCACTGCATATAGAAATCGACCGCAGCGAAACGCAAACCCTCCCCAAAAGCCTCTATGGCTTCAACACGAACATGATGAGCGGTGACTACGGTTATCTCGACTCTAACTTCGTCGCGCTCACAAAAGACCTGCAACCCCAGATACTGCGTTTTCCCGGAGGCACAATCGGCAATTTTTACCACTGGAAAATAGCTGGGTTTATCCAGAGTGAAATGAGTTCAACCGGCAGCGAGCAACTCAACAGACGAAACAGAGGCAATTTTGTCAGACTGAGAAAAAGGAGAAATGGGAGACTCGCATTTGACGACTTCATGCAAATGTGCAACGCGCTAAAAATAACGCCCATCGTAGTCGTCAACCTGTGGACGGGAAGCCCGGAAGAAAGTGCCGGATGGGTCCAATACGCAAAAAACAAGGAATACGAGATCGCGTATTGGGAACTCGGCAATGAGCATTATCTACCGTGGTACGCGGAAAAATATCCCTCTGCGGAAACCTATATCGCACAAGCCAAAAAACATGCACAGGCGATGAAAGCCGTTGACCCAACCATAAAAGTCTCGGTCTGTGCAAGCCCGGTAGCCTTCCACAAGAACGGCTTTGAAAAAAACGTGGATCAACGCAAATGGGACAGTGCATTGGCGGCTGCAGATCAATTTTACGACGCCTATACCGTTCACGTCTATGCTTATCGGACCGCTCGAAAAAAAGAAATTGAGGAATATCGGGGCTATCTCTTTGGTTGGATCCACTGCGATATCGATGACGCCATGGACTACTATGAAAAATTATTCCCCAACGTGGAAATGTGGATAACAGAATGGAATATCGCCAATCCCGCAAACCGGGTCGCCAACACACAATTGCACGCCATGTACACGGGCGACTTCTTCCTAAAAATGCTCACATACCCGCGCATTACCCATGCAAATTTTCACGTACTTGCCGGTCCCGGCAAAGGATTCCCCACATTCTCCCCAATCGCACCCCCATCGCCGAGAACCAATTGGAAATACGGAGGTGAACCAGAGGCGGACTTTGGAAAAACAATCCGGCGCGCCACCTACTATCCCCTTCAGTTAATCGGAGAAGCATTCGCGGAATCGGACACAAAATTCTCCCTCGCCATCCAAAATCCACCCATCCTCAATGGACAGCTCGAATACGAGGGAAAACAAATACCGGGTATCCAGGCACAGGCAGTCGGAAGTGCCGCGCACCTTTTTGTACTCATTAGCAACCGCACAGCAGACGACCTATCGCCGGACCTCACCATCGACGGCAAAAAATATGAAGGCACGCTCACATATCGCTACGTAGCCCATGAAAGACTCAATGCATCAAATGGCGGAAATGCGGAAATGGAAGGCGCGGGCAAAATAGAAGTCGCAATCCGCGAATGGTCTGGTGCTTGCAATAATCTCTTGATTCCCAAAAACAGTTTTGGCATTTTAGTGTTATCGCTCAACTAATTCCGAGGAGGCTATCGTGTTTGGCCTTGAAATTCGCAAACCATCCAGAGAAACAGTCATAGGATTCATCGTCACCTGGATCTGTGTAATCGGCATCATCTTTCTCACACTTGCCCTCGTCCGCATCGGTGCGTAAAGGACTTATCCCATGATCAGAAAATACCGCCCTGAAGACCTCGACGCCCTCAAAGAAATCACCGTTATCTGTTTTGATGGGGTATCAATCGACCAGAACATCGAAAAAAACTTCGGTCAATTTGCCGACACAGATTGGAAAGCACGCAAAGCCAAACACATAGACGCGGACGTCGCAGCCAATGCCGATGGCATCTTCGTTTGGGAAGAAGAAGGCAAAGTCGCGGCCTACATCACCACGCGCATCGACCATGAAAGCAAAATAGGCGGCATACCCAACCTCGCCGTCTTGCCCGAATACCAGGGCAAAGGAATCGGCAAAGCATTGATGACAGCCGCCTTTGACTATTTTGAAGAACAGGGCATGGCCGTGGCAAAAATCGAAACCCTCGACCAAAACCCCGTTGGACAGAACTTTTATCCGCGCTCGGGCTTTACCGCAGTCGCCCAACAAATCCACTACGCAATGCCAATGAAAGACCGCAAAGTGTAGCTCTTTACTCATCCCTCCACACCGTTGGAAAGTGTTCCCCCCGCAAAATTGCGCCATCTTCCACAGTTACAAATTCCTTCATCACGTGATTGCCACTCGCATCGTAATACGTATCCTGCGTCATATAGTGAATCGCAATCGCGCGCCGAGGTCGCTTGCTGCGATTATCGTGCGAACCGTGCCAGGTCAGAGCGTGGTGATAATGCACCTCGCCCTTTTTCACCGGTCGGCGCACCACCGATATGGACTGGCCTTCAAACTCTGACGGCATCGCGTCAAAATCCTTTACCTCCCGCACAAACGCAATCTGATTGCCCCATTTGTGCGAACCCGGCACCATACTCATACACCCATTTTTCACATCCACATCGTCCAATGCCACCCACGCGCTCACCTCGGTCATCGGCCGAATAATCGGCCACAGCGGCGCGTCCTGATGCCAACCGGTCGTCCCCCCAATTTCAGCGGGCTTGTACTGAATCTGATCGTGCCAGATACGCAACTCCGTCGCCCCGGTCAACTGCGCCATTTCTTCCACGATCTTCTCTGAATACATCAAATTCCTGAACGCCTCACTTGCCTCCCAGATATTCACAATCTGCCAGACCGGCGCCGAATCATTACCGCCCAAATTGCGCAACAAAACCGGTTGCGACACATCATCGCGATCTTTATTCTCAATCACCCGGTACAATTCCTCGCGCAACACCTCGACCTGTGCGTCGTCCAGCACCGGACCCCCATTCAAAAACCCATTCTCGTGAAACTCCGCCACTTGCACTTCTGTTAGCATGTCTCATCTCCTGTCAAACCAAATTCCCCTCTGCCCGGCTATTCCTTCCCACAACAGTAATAGCCTTGTCCATCCCCACACACAAATTACCGCTAATCAAATTATAGTCGCTCTCGCCACTCTCCTCAATACCCTTCAACTGCGTCGGCTTCTCTTGATCGTCTGCACACCGATTGCCCTGCATAATCGAATGGGTCAAATCGTACACGCGGATACCGGGATATTTCCCCTTTTCCGCCCGGGAATTGCTCAGCAACAAATTCCCCGTAATCACCTGCTCATCCCCTCTATTGGCATCTATCCCACACATCCCATTGTACGAACACACATTATTACTCACAATATTGTGGTGATCCCCGCCATTTGCCACACCGCCAATCCCGTGTTGTCCATTTTCGGAAAACACGCTATCGCTACACACCGAATGATGCACCCGCGCGCAAAAATAATACCCATCGCCCCCATTTCCCTTCCCGATATTGTGCGACCATACACTGCGCGCCAATCCCGTTCCCGGATGAAACCCATGCCCGCGACACCCGTGAGCCTGACAATGCGCCACCTGGGCATCGCAACCGCGCTGAATCCCAAACCCATCGCTGGGCCACCCAAACACCGAACAATTCAGAACGCGCACGCGCTCACAACCCACAATATGCACCGCAGAATACGTAAAATCCCACCAATCACCCGCGTAATCCTCGGGCCCCTTAATCGTCAAATCTCGTATTTCAATATCCGTCTCACCCTCTGCCCATATACAGGGAAACAGATTCACCACCCGGGCATTGTCACGCACCAACAACCGCCGATTAAACGGCACACTCATCCACACGCGATTGCCCACAACCCGCTCGACCTCCCCATGCGTACCCCACCATCCCCTGTGCTTATCGTCGCAAACCCCAATCCCCTCACCCACGCGAAAAGGCGAACTGGTCTTACAGTTCAACACCCGACCACCTTTGCGAATATCTTTTGAGAGATACGCCACCTGCAAAGGCCGAATCTTTAACACCGTCGCTGGCCCATCGCCGACCAGACTCACCCGACTCGGCACGTACAGCGTCTTGCGCAAAAGATACGTACCCGCCGGAATACGCACCCTGCCACCGCTCTCTGGCAAGGATGCAACCGCATCCTCCAGACCACATGTCATCGACTCCCGATCAAAAAAATCCCCTGCATTCACCTCATCTCGCGGCGCATCGGGCAACGGAATCTCTCTCGCTGGCATAGCAGGCATAACATCCTCCTCCTGATTTTTTAAGCACTCTCCAAAAACACCGTCACCCCCATATCGGCGTATTTCTCGCGCGTATCCGGCGTGCCGTTGCGATGACAGACCGCCACGCCAGTCCCTTCCAAAGACCTGCACAAATACGCGATCGTATCATCCACGGACTTCAACCAATGTTGCGGATGTGCCTTAATGCTCATAGACAAATCCGTCGGACCCATCGACAGACAATCCACCCCCGCCTTCGCGAGCAAATGCCCGCGCGTTGCGGCCTCTACCGACTCAATTTGCAACCACAAAATCCCAAAGCTATTCCACCAATCGGCGTACTCCTCCGTAGTTTTATCTTCCGTGC
Organism: Gemmatimonadota bacterium; assembly: GCA_009838845.1. Lineage (NCBI taxonomy): Bacteria > Pseudomonadati > Gemmatimonadota > Gemmatimonadota bacterium. The sequence goes on from VXRD01000165.1 coordinate 27,219, forward strand.
CTCGCCGATGTCTCCCGCCAAAACTGCGCCCACCAGCTGGCGGATAATAAAAATAATGCAACGCATCATCAACCGTCTCTTCCAACTCGGTCTGCGGAATCTCGATCCCACACGGGCCCAAATCGAGATAATTGCCAATCAAATAGGCATTGCGCGTGTGTTTGATCCGAAACTGCACGAACACATCGCGCTCGGCAGCCATATCGCAAAACGCCGCAATGCGCTCCTCGCTCAACGGCGTATGCTGGCTATCAATAGACACGAAATCGTAATCATCTTTATCCATAATCTGATCGAACCGATCCGGCGGCGTATTCGGCGCCATAGACACGCCAATAATGCGTTCGCCATTGCGGTATTTCTGTTTCAGTCCAATTACGTTTTCAAACATACTGTCTCCTTTAACTGTGGTTACTTCTCTCCCATTCTCGAAGCTTATCTGCATTCTCGCGCACCTTGACAAATGCGCGCGACATATCCCGCATCCGCGTTTCAGAAGTCAGCAAAGCCCTCTGGCTTATCGACAGCCGTTCCCTGCAATACTGCTCGACCTTTGGCAAGTGCAACGAGCGATAATCCTGTGCCGCATCTGTCCACGCAAAAGGCGTGTAATCACGCGCTTTCCAATCCGTTTGAAAAACCGGATGTTTGTAAACTGGCGTCTCGTATCCCGTACTCACCGGCACCCCTTCAGCGCGCATCGCCCTGATAAATGCATCGCGAGAAACGCCCTCAAACGCCTCGGATAAATACCGCGCACCATACACATGCCAGTTGACGCGGGTCGCATCTTCCAATCGGTGAATCGGATCAATACCCTCGACCTCCGACAACGTGCGCGTCAACATCGCCCCATTTTGTTCACGGATCTCCGTATGCTCGGGAATGCGCTTCAACTGGCACAATAAAACCGCAGCGACAAATTCCGTCATCCGATGATTGCCGCCCCATTGTCGAGATTCCTCCGTACGACCATACCGCGACCGCCCGACATTGACCGCACAGCCAATCGCATCGGCAACGGCCTCGTCATTGGTCAGGGCAATACCCCCATCTCCGCCCGTCATATTTTTGCTCTGCTGAAAAGAAAACCCCGAAGCCAGTCCCCAGCTACCCAGTCCACGATCCCTATAGGCCGATCCCCACCCGTGCGCCGCATCTTCTAAAATCGCGAGATTGTGTCGCTCGGCAATATCCAGCAACCGCTGGAGATCACACGCCAACCCGCCAAAATGCACCGGCATAATCCCCTTCGTACGATCTGTAATAAGACTCTCGACCTCCGCCACATCGAGATTATTGGTATCCGGGTCTATATCGCAAAAAACAACCGTAGCACCGGCTTTTAGAATCCCCGAACACGTACCGATAAATGTATAGGCACTCGTAATCACCTCATCGCCTACACCAATACCCGCCCCGCGGCAAATCATTTCCAGAGCCACAGTGCCACCAGTACACGCGATCCCGTATTTCGCATCTTGAAATGCCGCAAATGTCTCTTCAAACTCCTGGCACTTCGAGGAATTGTACCACGCCCGACTCTCCAGCACCTCGATAAGAGCATCTCTTTCGGCCGCATCGTACATCGGCCATAAAATATCATCCTTCTCTTTAACCTCACGCTCGCCACCCAACAGCGCTAACTCTGCCATATTTCCCTCCTTGATCAATCCCTCTGCAAACATTCGACCAGCAGGTCCAATGCTTCGCGGGCGAACACTTCCATATTCTCTCCCCGGTTCTCGCTGCCCGTTGCGATCGCAATCGCCTGCTCGGCATCTGGTCCCACAACGCCGATACACGTATGACCGGGCGGATCGCCATACCGATTTCCCGTCGGACCAGCCGCGCCCGTCTCGCCGATACCCCAGTCCGCCCCCAAACGTTCGCGCGCAGCGCGAGCCAGATGCAGGGCATGCGTTTTTGTCGCAGCCCTCGCCTCGCCCATTGCCGCATCGGAAACAGCCATCAATATCTGCTTTGAGTCACCCGTATAACACACCCCACCGCCCTTGAAATAAGCCGAAGCCCCCGGCACAGCCAAAAGCGCTGCAGAAATAATTCCCCCCGACGACGACTCGGCCACCGCCACGGTCTGCCCCTTGTCTTTTAGCAATGCACCCATATCTGTGGCCATTGTCTTAAAATCCGCCATATTAACCTCTACATTAAAGCGCGAATAGACGAATAGACGAATAGACGCCCCCCGCCCAACCACTCAAGGTCAGCAAGAACTCCATTCGTTGATTCGCTAATTCGCTGATTCGTTGATGAACTGCTAACGCAGTTGTACCCCGTTCCGTTGATTCGTTGATTCGTCTTCTTCTTTTCTTCTATCCCCCACCGGAGCTTCAACGCGAACCGTTACAATATCCGCATCGTGATATTGCTGGTGGCGCACAGACGAAGTGAAATGCTGAAGCAAACGCAGCGAGATTTCATGCTCGACCGGCATCTCGTCTGTATGTTCTCTGAGATAGGCCATTCGGTCCTCAATATTTTCCTCACCAGTCGAAGCGATAAACTCGAGTTCTGCGCCATTGCTTCCATCGCTACGTATAATTAAAAGCAGGCGTTTCTCCGCTTGTTCGCCCTCCCCTTGCTGAATGAGAATCAGAAGGGTTTCTTCGGCAGACAGACAGAGACGATTCGTCATCTCGGCATCCCAGCCTCTGCGCGAGGCGAACTTTTCGAGAAATGACACAATCTCTGGCAAAGCCTCGACAGTAAGCGCCGTCTCAATGCGCTGCCGGCGCGGTGCTGTCAACTCCATAAACAGCGTCAGGAAAATCGCCGTGAGACCGCCAGCCGTCATCCCATTGCCGAGCAGTGCCCCCCACCACTCTCCGAGATATTCCGCAAAAATGGCCTGATCCTGAAACCCCACACCAATCCAGAATGCGACGCCCGCGATCATCGCCTTGCGATAATCTACCCCATCCTGGACGATAATCCGCATACCCACAACAAAGAGAAGTGCCAGCAGCACCGTCACATAGGCTCCAACCACGGGATTGGGGATTGCCAGCAGGAGTGCCGACACCTTGGGAATAAAGGACGCCACCACAAATACGATGCCAATACACACGCCGACGCCGCGTGCGGCAACGCCGGTGAGTTCTGTGATTGAAACACTTGACGAGTAGGTCGTATTTGGAACTGTCCCCGCAATACCTGAAAGCAAGTTGCCCACGCCATCTGCGGTAACTGCGCCCTGCACCGCTCGAAAATCGGGCGCGCGAGGCGTACGCCACGAAACCTTCTGGATCGCGATAGAATCCCCTATTGTTTCTATAGCACCGACCAGAGTCACAAATATGAAAGCGGGAAGAAGCGACCAGAAAACAGGACCAAAGCTGAGGTCAAAACCCGGCCAGCCACCACCTGCGGGAAGCCCTATCCATGGAGCGTCGATAACGCGCTGGATGTCGTACAGCCCAAAAAACGAAGCGACAATACACCCCACGACAATCCCTATAATCGGCACCCAAAGACGCCACATACCCGAAACCCGCAACGCGAGCACGACCACGACGAACAGGGTTGCAATAGTACATGTGGGCGCGGCAGCCGAGGGCGTTCCTTCGGGCACATCCGCCAACATATCAAATACAATCGGCATAACGGTCACCGCGATCAACATGATCACCGTTCCCGCCACGGTTGGCGTAATGATTCGCCGCAGCAACGAGAGCCGCGTCGAGAGCGCGAATTGGAACAACGATGAAATGATGACCAGGATTGCGAGCATCGCCGGACCGCCCTGGGCAAGTGCCGTCACGCAAACCGCGATAAAAGCGCCAGAAGTGCCCATAAGGAGGATGTAGCCAGCACCAATGCGTCCAACGCGCACAGCCTGCATCACTGTGGTCAACCCGCTGACCAAAAGCGCGGCAAAAACCGCCCATGACAGATAAGGCTCGCCCCCACCCGCGGCCCTCACCACGATGACCGGCGTAATTACAATGCCCGCAATACAGAGCATGGCAGCCTGAAAACCGAGTGCGAAAGCAATGGTATTTGGAGGCCGCTCATTGGGTTCGTAAAGCACACTCTGGTCGCGGCGGTCAGTCTCAGATTGCATCGTTCAAATCCTTTCCTTAAGCAACTCATCGCCATAAGCAAATAGCGCAGGTGTCCCACCGGTATGCACAAACACAACTGTTTGATCCCTGCGATACCATCCCTCGCGGATATGCTCAATCATTGCACCATAGGTTTTGCCCGCATAAACGGGGTCCAGCAACAACCCTTCGGTTTGCGCGGCCAATAATACGGCCTCTTGCGCCCCGGGCGTCAGTACACCATACGCCGGTCCCGCGTATTTGCCATAACTCTCAAAATCATCTGCCGTAAAACTCAGATCCAAATCCAGAATTTTACACACCTCATTTGCCACCTCGGCGAGTTGCACATTCTTTTTGGCATCATCCTGTGGACTTGGACTTATGCCAATAATCCGCACATCAACACCCAGTGCTCTTGCCCCAACGACAAGCCCGGTATGCGTATGCACACCCGCACACACATAGATGGCATCGGGTATCACATCCATTGCCTGCACCTGCTCCCACAATTCCAAAAACCCATCCACATAAGACACGCTGCGATAATAATACCCATCCGAACTCGTATTATAGACCCTGTGTCCATCGGTCTCTAACTTTTCAATGACGGCTACCTTCTCCTGCTCGCTCTCAATCAAATGCACCTCTGCGCCAAACAGATGCGTGAGCAACAAATTGCCATTCACGGGATCTGCATGGTCATCCTTGCGCCCCACCATCACCGCCTTCAGACCCAGCCTCGCCGCAACCGCTGCGGTCAACCGCGACTGATTCGACTGCGACGCCGCGCCGTGAAGCAACACATCATATCCTTCATCCACAGCGGGTGCTACGGAATATTCAAACTCGCGCACCTTATTCCCCCCAAACGCCAGCCCCGTCTGATCCTCGCGCTTGACCAGAATGCGCGGTCCGCCCAGCTTTGCCGCCAACCTCGGGCAATCCATCAACGGCGTGGGCAAATCGGCAAGCGACAATCGGCTGCACGTCCCCAACGCCTCTCGAACCTCTCGAATCGAATAGCTCAAGGGTATCACTCCTCTTTTTAATTTTCTAATTCAACCGCCTGAAGCAGGGCCTGGATAAAGCCAAATTGAAAGGCAAATGCCTGTTCGAAATGCCCTTGCGCAGTGTGGCCTGGCGCGTGATCGGGAACAATCATGTGCGGATAGCCCACTTCCTTGAGCGCTTTCATCAGGACAAACATATTCATATCGCCCTCATCCGGATAAACCTCCTGAAACTTGTTGCGCCCACCCGTTATATTGCGGAAGTGGATGAGGTTAATTTTTTTTCGCTTCCCAAAATAGCGAATAATATCGGCCACCTCATTGCGCGGATCCACAACGCTCTCCGCCATGCAACCGAGGCACAGATTGAGACCGTGATAAGGACTTGGGCAAATATCTATAAAACTCTTGAACCCATCGTATCCACCCAGCACGCGATCAACACCTTTGTAACCCGACGGCAACCAGGGATCGCACGGGTGACAGGCCATACGCACTTTGCATTCGGTGGCAACGGGAATAACGCGCTCCAAAAAAAACGTAATATTTCCCCAGTTCTGTTCCGCTGTAACCGGTTCATCATACCGCGACGTATCCGCATCGGCCTTAGACAAATCCCACGTGGAATAGCGCACATCCCCTCGCCCGAGCGGAACGCTTTCCGTACGTTGATTTTCCATTTCGCAGAGAAAATACTTCAGCGCGGGAATACCCGCATCTGCGGCAGCCCGCACCATATCGCATGCGATCTCAATTTCCTTTTCGCCGTCCTTCATATTCCCGCGCATAAACTCGGGCACAAAACTGCCATCGACATTCAGGTGTTGCACCGGCAATGCCACCATCTCCACGGTAATGCCGTGTTTTGCGGCCTTTTCTTTTTTTTCTACAATTTCTTCCACTGTCCAGCCTCGACTCGGATCTGACGTAATTTCTCTGGCGTCATTGAGCGCCATATTTGTAACACCACATCGCGCGAGAAATTCGAGATGCTCATCCGACGTGGAAAAACGCTGGGTACCAATGTGCATGCGCGGATTCTCCGGATCCCATTCTGCGCCTGCATACATTTCGGCTGCCATGGTCAAATCTCCTCAATCTTCACACTTCTTGTATCTTTGTGTCCTTGTGTCTCTGTGTGAGGCCCTCTCACGCCTTATGATAATGCAAGAAATTCTGGATAGCAACATGATTGGGGATTGTGAGAGGTCTGAAATTTTTGTATCTTCTCACTCCTCAAGCCCACCCCTATAAACTGGAGTGTTTTATGCGAGTCGAAATCAACAAACACGCCCTGGATCGCGTGCCGATCTCGATCATTTTTGATGACTCGACTGTACTGGTAAATCTGAACTATTTTTTCATGCGAGACCGCCAGGCTGTAGATGGCACAGATTATCGCTGGGAAGATGTACCTGTGGTACATCCGGAATCGTTCACGCGCGAATTTGCCGAGTTCTGCTTGGAAAACGATGTAAAAGGCAAATTCAGTGTGGTCCCATGCCCCGCTGCGATTGGGCGAATAGACCATGGACTCCCCCTGTTCTCCAAAGCGCAGCAAGAAAGCTGGTTGGCGATGTGTCGTGAACTGATTATGCCCAACTACGACATCACCCCGGAAATGATCACACACACCTTTGTGGTAGATCTGGAAACATTGCAACCTGTTGATCCAAACTTGTGGGAACAATGGGGATGGAACAATCTGCCAACCGACGAAGAAGAGCGGGTAACAAATTATATCGCGCTGGCGTGTGAGATCTTGCACAATGTGGGCCTGACACCTGCAGGTGTCACAAGCCCGGGAGGATTTGGCAATCCAATAGACTTTTATGCAAAATGTGCAGAAAACGCCGTGCGAAGCGTAACGGGCAATCCAACACCGTATCTATTTAAGCGCGTATCGTCCAGTGGTCCGGTAGATTGCCCGGTGTGGTATCCCAAACCCGAACGCGGCGAAGCAATGGGTGAAGTAATCGCAGCGACGGGTGACCGCACGGGATCGTGGACCGGATATGGCGAAGTAGATGTAGATTATTACATCTCATCGGATCTTCAAGGTGGGCGTTTGCCCGAAGTCATCGACGCGGGCGACCCTGCCGTGATGATCAGCCACTGGCAGGGATTTTACGGAATTCACAATGAAGACCGCCGCGGGTTTCGGGCATTTCAGACCATTGTGCGGCGGCTCAAAGAACGCGACCCCAATGGCGAGCAATCGCAATGGCGCAAATGCAGTGAAATTACCAATTATGCAATCGCGCGCGAAATGGCTGATGTAAAGGTAGAAGAACAAATAATAACACTCGATTTGCCCGTACAGGTGCCCGAATTCACATTGCGATTGCGCGATATAACAGTTGCAGGCGTAAAAATAAACGACAAACCCCTGACACCCGCGCTGACGAAAGCGGCCTTTCGAAATGGCACATTTTATCGAGATGGCGATATAACACTGGTAGCTTTCACGCCCGAAGACCGAAATGTCAGGATTGAAATAGAATAACGGAAAAAAAGAATGACAAACGCAAAACTCAAACGGGAAATCGGCTTACTCGGCGTCTATGCCATAGCAACGGGCACGACCTTGAGCGCGGGATTCTTTTTATTGCCAGGACTGGCTGCCGAACAGGCGGGTGCGGCCATCGTACTGGCCTATATCGTCGCCGCTACGCCACTCGTACCCGCGATGTTCAGCATTATTGAACTGGCAACCGCCATGCCCCGCGCGGGTGGCGTGTATTATTTTTTGGACCGATCACTCGGACCGTGGATGGGCACGCTTGGAGGCATTGGCACCTGGCTGGCACTCGTATTAAAAGTATCATTCGCACTCGTGGGCATGGGAGCGTACATTGCGCTTTATATACCCGAGTTGCCAATGACCCCCGTGGCTGTCGCAATTGCGGTTGGACTGGGCATACTGAATCTATTGGGCGCGCAGAAAAGCGGTGGATTTCAGATGGCACTGGTACTGGGTTTGTTGATGATCCTGGGGATATTTATCGGAGGAGGCGTACCCAATATTGAACAGGCGCGATTGACCGCCATATTCGAGGCAGATGTCCAGACGATTTTATCCACAGCGGGCCTGGTCTATATCAGTTATGTCGGCGTGACAACCGTAGCGAGTTTATCAGAAGAAGTAAAACATCCCGAGCGCAATTTGCCTCTGGGCCTCATCTTCTCATTGATCACAGCCGTTCTGGTCTATGCTCTCGGCACGGGCGTCATGGTCGGTGTATTGCCGCTCGAGCAACTGGTGGGAGATTTAACGCCCGCTGCCTCAGCAGCCAAAGCCGTATTTGGCGATTGGGGCGCGATGATCATCTCCCTGGCAGCCCTCCTCGCCTTTACATCGGTTGCCAATGCCGGAATGCTTTCGGCTTCTCGCTTTCCTCTGGCAATGAGCCGAGACCACATGATGCCGAGACTTTTTCAGCATTTAAATACAAGAGGCGCACCCGTTCAAGGGGTATTGGTTACCATGGGCGTAATTGTTTTAATCCTCATCTTTCTCGACCCAACCAAAATTGCCAAATTGGCCAGTGCGTTTCAATTATTGATGTTCGCGCTGGTATGCCTGGCGGTAATTGTCATGCGCGAAAGCGGATTGGCTTCCTACGACTCGGGATATCACTCACCACTGTACCCGTGGATGCAGTTATTCGGCATGTTAGCGTCGTGTACCTTGATTGTCCAGATGGGCTGGTTACCATCCCTATTTTCTGTCGCGCTGATCCTGCTGGGAACGATTTGGTACTTTAAATTTGCCCGGGACAAGGTCAACCGAGACGGCGCAATTTACCACATGTTTGAACGCTGGGGACAAAGGCGACACACCGGCCTGGATGTCGAACTGCGGAGTATCCTGAAGGAAAAGGGATTGCGCGACGAAGATCCCTTCGAAGAGATCGCAGCGCGAAGTCTGGTCATCGATCTGGATCGCCCGGCCGAATTTGAGGATATAGTCCGACAGGTATCGAAATGGTTATCGGATCGCGTACCACACACCGTAGATGAAATCGAGAAACAATTGCTGGACCGCACGCATATTGGATCGACACCCGTGACACACGGCGTGGGATTGCCACATTTGAGAATTGATGGCATTGAACACTGCGAAATGGTCCTCGTGCGATCACTGCCGGGTATTCACATCCAATTTACAGATCCACTGACCGAGCACGAAGTAGAAGCGCAGCTAACCGCGCTCTTTTTCTTATTCAGCCCAGAACACGACCCGTCACAGCACCTGCGTATCCTGGCACAAATCGCGCGGCGCGCAGACGATGAAAACTTCTTGCGCGAATGGCACTCTGCCAGCGATGAAGTCGAGTTAAAAGAAGTCCTGTTGCGCGACGAAGCCTTTTTATTATTGACATTGCGCCGCGATCGCGCAACCGCCGACCTCATTGGCCGCGCCCTGATCGAGACAGATTTTCCAGAAGGCTGTCTCGTGGCAATGTTGCGGCGTGGCGGGCGCATGGTGATTCCCCGCGGCAATACCGTACTGCAAGAAAATGATCGATTGACAATTTTGGGAAATAATGAAGGCTTGCGCAACCTTGAAGCGCGATTTGGCGGGCGGTGAGTCCCTGCAACGAGATCACCCGTAGAGACGACCAACAGTCTCTGGGTGTTTGCGAGCCTCGCGCATGAGGCGATTGCCCCATGTTGTGGGATATTTGCCCGTGACGCACCCCAGACACAGGGTATCTGTTTCACACCCAATACTGGAACCCAGATCGGGAACATCGAGGTACCTCAGGCTATCGACATCAAGATCGATAGCCATTTTTTTTAGCGTTTGTGTGCTGGGCAAACCGCGGTATCGCACCGGAACGTGTTCGGGGGCAAAGAGTTCGTCCAAGGTCGTCATATCAATGCCGTAAAAACACGGCGCAACAATGGGCGGACAGGCCACGCGCACGTGCACTTCGGTCGCGCCGCCGATATCGCGCACCTGATGGGCAAGGGTGCGAAGCGTGAGGGAGCGCACAATAGAATCTTCCACGAGGAAAACGCGCTTGCCCGATAAAACAGAAGCCAATGACGTGTATTTGCTCTTGGCACTCTGCGAGCGAGTGGTTTTGGGCTGGATAAAAGTGCGCCCCACATAGCGATTGCGAATCACACCTTCCATACAGGGCATATTCAGGTGGTGGGCATAGGCATCGGCTGCTGCTTTGGCCGTATCGGGAACGGGCACAACCACACATGAATCGTCAATTTTCTGGCTTTCTTTCTCGGCCAAAATACGACCGGCCTCAGCGCGAGAAGTATAGACGCTGAGGCCATCAATTTCACTGGCAACATTGGAAAAATAGACCCATTCAAAAAAGCAACGAGCTGTTTTTTTCGGTTCCGTATAGCGCGCAACGCGCAAGTCACCATTTTCGACAATCACCATTTCGCCGGGTTCGAGCCATTTTATATCGTTAAAACCGAGGTTAGAAAGAGCCGTTGATTCATTGGCTGCGGCAAAGAGATGGCCTTTCACCCCCCAGCACATGGGATGCAAACCGAGCGGATCGCGCGAGACGAACATGCGCCCCGAGGCATCGAGAAAAGCGATATTATAAGCACCGTCAAAATCGCGGGAAAGCGAGCGCATCACATCGGCCAGATCGGGTGGGTTTTCACCTTTCAATCGATACGCCAGGGTGTGCATGATAATTTCGGTATCGATATTGAGGGTAAAGTGATACCCCTGCTTGGACAACAGGCGTTCGCGCAACAGCGTGTAATTGGCCAGATTGCCATTAAAAGCCAGACTAAACCATTTCCAAATACGCCCGTGCTGCCGTTCAAAGGGCTGTGCATAGCCCACATCGTCTTCGCCACTGGTGGCATAGCGCGTATGTCCAATCGCAGCAATCCCTGCATATTGGTTGATAATAGACTGGAATTTACCGGGATGCGACATGCGGAAGGCTTCGGTAACACCACCCAGATCTTTAAACGTGCGCAACAGGTGATCGCGATTGGGGTGATAGGCGCAATACCCCGCGGCGAGTTGTCCCCTGTTTTGGAGGTCGAGCAACATACTCGGCATAAGTGCTGCAACATTTTCAAAATCATCGGCACCGCTGTTTCTCTTGAGCCAGTAAAGGGCTGCCACGCCGCATTCGTGGCCAATATCTTCGCTCATAAAAATCTCCTATCCCAATGCCTGATTCTGCATATAATGAATCCCAGCAACGATTTCTTCGCGCGTCACATCATCTCGTGGCACAATTTTCCCAATCCGCTCGGGCAATACAAAGCGGATGACACCGTCCCGCGCTTTCTTATCGCTTGCCATTCGCGCCAACACCTCATCGACCTTCAAATCGGGCACACCCCTGGGAATGCCCAAACGGGCAATAAGTGCATTTTGTCGCTCAAACGCATCTTGCGACCACATCCCCTTTTGCACAGCAATATACCCTGCAGCCAGCATCCCCAAACACACCGCCTCGCCGTGTTTGTAATAATCGTAATGCGTCACCACTTCCAGGGCGTGTCCCACCGTATGGCCGTAATTCAAAATTTCGCGCAAGCCCTTCTCGGTTTCATCGGCGGCCACAACACCCGCCTTGATGCGACACTGTTGGGCAACGAGCCAATTGATCTGATCCGCAGGCAGGCTTAAATTTACCGCACCCTCAATACAATCTTCCAAAAACGCCACCAGACCGAGATCGCGTATAATCCCGTGCTTGACCACCTCTGCCATACCTGCTCGCACTTCGCGTTTGGGCAAAGTATCAAGTGTAGCCGTATCGATCAACACCAACTTTGGCTGGTGAAAAGCACCGATCATGTTCTTTCCCAAAACGTGATCAACAGCTGTTTTGCCTCCCACACTGGCATCGACCTGCGCTTCCAGTGTCGTGGGCACCTGCACAAAATCGACCCCCCTTAAATACGTCGCAGCGACAAAACCAGCCATATCGCCGACCACACCACCGCCCAATGTCACAATACAGGATTTCCGATCCATTCCCGCCGCGATCAAATCGCCATAGATCTGCGAGGCCGTCTCGAGCGTCTTGTATTGCTCCCCATCGGGCACAGTTACGACCACAACCTTCACACCGGCACGCACGAGACTCTGCTGAACCGTATCGAGATAGAGCGCGGCAACCGTCGGATTGGTCACAATTGCCGCTGTTTCTCCCAACCCGCGTTCCGCATACAAATCCCCCAAATCGCGCAAACAATTGCGACCGATTAAAATATCGTAACTTCGATCAGCTAAATCAACCGTCACTATTTCCATTGTCAATCCCGATCCAGAACGCGCTGTAATTCAATAAGAGCTGTCTCTGCTGTGTCTTCGGGCGTGTGATCATTTGTCGAGGTTGCAAACGCATCTGCACGCGCATAAAAACGCTCTCGCTCTGCCATCATCACCTCAATTTTATTTTTCAAACCCTCGTCATCCAGCCCGGCCAGCAAGGGCCTTTCATCGCGCTTGCGACTGACCCGTTCAAAAATCGTATCGACAGAAGCGCGGAAACAAAGACATACACCTGTCTCGCGAATAACCGCCCAATTCCGCTCCTGCGTAATGGCACCACCCCCGAGCGACACGACCACATTGCTCATCTTCGATGCCACGACAACCGCCTGGTGTTCCAACTGGCGAAATGCGGTCTCACCGTCTTGTTCAAAAATCTCGGGAATAGTTTTCCCAGCAGCATCGACCAGCAATTCATCTGTATCGACAAAGGTCCGCTTCAACCACCCGGCCAAAATGCGCCCAACTCTGGTTTTCCCAGTAGCCATAAAACCGGTGAGAAATATGGGTTTATCAGGTAGATCAAACACAGCGCTCTTCCACTATACGGTATCACATCTGTTCTGGCGTTTTCATCCCCAGCAAAGTTAGGCCCGATGCCAGCACCGTCTTAATCGCATAGACCAGTGCAACGCGGGCAGCCGTCAAATCCGCTTGTTCAGAAATAACCTGATGGGCATTGTAAAACCGATTGGCGACCGTACACAATTCAATCATAAGCGTTGTCACGACAGAAGGTTCGTATTCGTCCGCAGCCTTTTGAATCTGCCCTGGAAATCGCGCAAGACACTTGACGACCTCAATGGCTTCTGGCTCATTTAACAATGCGAAGTCGATATCCCGCGGCGGCAAAGTGCCGTCATAACGCCGCAACACACTGCAATATCGCGCGTGGGTATATTGCAGATAGGGACCGGTCTCGCCGTTGAAATTCAGAACCTCGTCCCAATCAAACACAATATCGCGCGTCCGTTTGGAATCCAGATCCGCAAAAATAATCGCACCAATGCCCACATCTCTGTATAT
>VXRD01000166.1 GCA_009838845.1 Gemmatimonadota bacterium
CTGTGATAGATCTTAATAAAAAATAAAAAAGTTGTTTTTAAGGCTTCAATAACCTGTCCAAAAGAACAGGTTATTTTTGTACTCGAGAACGATGTATCGGAATCACAAAGATAATATTTTTTTACACATAAACATATCAACACGATTCTTTAAAGAAAGGTTCAGATGAGAATTTCAGTCGTCATCAGTAGTCTCAATACCGATAGTCGCAGCAGGATGCTCGCTGCCATGTGCCAAGCCGCTCTGGAGGACAAGGGTATTTCTGTTGACTTTATCGATCTTCGACAATTTGACCCACCAAATTTCGACGACGATGAAATCTATTCATCAGAGGTTTACCTATCGTGCCACAAAGTCATAGCAGCCGCAGATGCTGTTATATTGGCCAGTCCAGTGTACAATTGGGCGTGTTGCTCTGAACTCAAGAAATTTGTCGAGTATATAGGTTCCACGCCACAAGACGGTTCCCTCAGAGGAGCTTTCTACGATAAGATTGTAATGTTTGTCAATGCTGGTGGATTGCCGCACAGCTATATGGCATTTGCCTCGCTGGCAACGTCCCTTATGCTGGATTTCAAGTGTATTATCAGCCCGTATAACGTGTATGTACACGATGCCAATTGGGTTGGGGAAAATGAACTCGACGACAAGAGGAAGGCGAGATTGAATAAGTCGCTGGATGTGCTGATTGAACTTGCAGAGCGACTCCAGGACCGATCTTATACCTCGAACTGGGAGATTTGAAGATGTTTTGATCTAATTTACAATACCAATATCTCAAATCACAAAAGGCCGATGTTTGCACGTTGGCCTTTGTATTTTTTATGTGGCTCTAAGGAATGGGTTCGCCGTGTTCGGCAGTGTGTTTGGCGTATTGTTCGCGCAGGTGATTGGTGATGGGACCGGGTTTGCCGCTGCCGATGGTGCGACCATCTACTTCGAGGATGGGCGAGAGTTCGCCCATGGTGCCCGTGGTGAAGCTTTCATCTGCGGTATAGACTTCGGTAAGCGATAGGTTGCGTTCGGTAACTTCGATGCCCAGGTTGCGCGCGAGGTCGAGTACTACACCTCTTGTTATGCCGGGCAAGCAGGAATCCGCGTGGGGCGTGATAAGCGCCCCTTTTTTAACGATGAAGATATTGGTGGCATTGGTTTCGGATACATAGCCGAAGATGTCGAGCATGATCGCGTCATCAACGCCTGCGACATTGGCTTCTATTTTGGCGAGGATGTTGTTGATCAGATTGTTGTGATGGATTTTGGAGTCGATGCACATGGGCGGATTGCGGCGAACAGAGGCGGTGATCAGGCGGATGCCGTCAGAGGAATAAACAGGGGGTTTCCATTCTGGTAGCACAATGAGGCAGGAGCCGTATTGATTAAAGTGCGGACTCATGCCCGATGAGGTTTTTTTTCCCCGCGTGAGCGTGAGTCGGATATGCACTTCATCGCGCATGTTATTGGCTTTGAGGGTTTCAAAGATCGCGGTTTTGATTGCTTCACGAGAGGGGATATCCGCAAAAGCCATGGCTTTGGCAGAGTCGAAGAGGCGGTCGAGGTGCGCGTCGAGTTGGAAGATTTTGCCGTTGTACACGCGCAGGCCCTCCCACACGGCATCGCCGCCCTGGACCGAGCTATCAAAAACGGATATTTTGGCGTCTTCGCGCGGGAGCAGTTCGCCGCCGACGTGGATGAGGATGTTTTCGTTTCGCGGGTCGGGTAATTGGATAGACACGGGTACTCCGTTTACTCAGCTTTGATGGCATGTGCATAAAGCTGGTCGTAATAGGGTTGGCATTCTTCGAGGAGGGGTCGCAAACGATCGGGAAAGGGTTCGGTTTTGGGACGATAGGGTTGAAAGCCAGTGGATTTGTGGACATTGTGATACCAGTGTTGCGCCCATATTCCGTCTTCGGGACGAGGTCCGGCTTTCCACGTGAGCATTACGAGATCAAAGGGTATGTTCAAGGCGTCGCAGAGTTTTGTGAGGACATGCCGTGGATTTTTGAGGAGTTCTCGAGAATCGAGCACGGGGTATTTTTGACCTATGGCGTGAAACTCGCTCAGGAGTTGGGCTTGCATTTTGTAGCCCGTGTCGCGCAGGGTGGGGATTTTGAGCTGGTTGACGAGCGAGGGGAGCATGTCAACGGGGTCGCGCGTGAGCAGGACATTGTGGGTGTGTTCAAAAAAGTCGTGGCTTATTTCGACGAGATGATGGGCCATCTGTTTCATAAAGAGCACGGGCCGATCACAGGGACCGAGGATGATATCGCGAATGACGGTTTCGCCATTGCATTCCATGGCGGCCATGACTTCGTTTGCGCCCGGGTGTTTGGCAGCAGACACCCGTAAATAATGACCGTAGAGAGGTTCGTCAATTACGCGGGTGTCTGACCGCTGTGCGAATGAGTACATGAGGGCGGTTGAGACATTGCGGGGACCGCTCCACATGTTTAGACGCAGAATATCGGCAGGCATATCACATTCGGAAGACGGGTTTAAAATTGGGATCGGTGATGGCATCGCGTTGTAGTGCGAAAGGTTCTATTGGATAATCCGTGTGTCCATCAATGGCGAGTTCGCTGAGGATTTTGCCCAGGATACCAGAGAATTTGTACGCGTGCCCGGCGCCTACACAGACGATGATCTGGGGATGCTCGGGGAGTGTATCAATTACGAAATGGCGGTCTTTGGGCATTGTGTAGAGACAGGTTTTGGTATAGAGCTTTGGGCCGAGGAATCCGGGGATGTTTTCTTTGAGCCAGGCTTCCTGGTAACGTTCGCGTTCGGCATCGGGGTCATAGGTGCGCGTATCGGTTGTCACTGCTGGACCGGATGCGTCAATGCCGACTTTGGTGGCGACTTCGCCATAGATGGGGAATCCGTAGATGGATTCGTCGGCATGAGAGATGAATATGGGGAATTTCCCAATGGCAAAGTCCGGCAGGTTTGGCGTGGCGTAGTATGTGACTTGTTCCTGGGTTACGGTGAGGGATAGATTCACGTTCACGCTGGCGAGCAGGCGATCTGTCCAGGCACCTGCTGTGACGATGAGTTTGCGGCATGAGAAGTTGCCCTGTTTAGTTTCGATTGTGACGCCGGTGTTGGTCGGGCGAATGCGCGTGGCTTCACAGTTGTCCAACATGGTGGCACCGCGATAACGCGCCATGGCTACATGGGTGGCATTTCCCCGACTTGCATCTACCAATCCGGTATCGGCCTGGTAGATGCCATCGACTTCGTATTTTAGATGGAATTGCGGAAAGCGTTTCACGATTTCATCGGCGTCAACGCGATCGTAGGGAACGCCTGTTTCATCCATTGCGCCCGTGTATTTGTCGATTTCATATCGGTAGGGGTGATCGACGGGTGAAAATTGGACGCTGCCCGTTTTGAAAACCATCTGGACGCCGGATTCCTCTTCGAGCGTATGCCATGCGGTGTACGAGGCAGGTGCCAGGCGGATGTATTGGGGGTAGTAATAGGTCAGGCGGATGATGCGCGAGTGATCCTGGGAGCCGCCGTGGTGATGACCGTGTTCAAATTGTTCTATGCCCAGAACGTCTTTGCTTTTTCGGCGCGAGAGCCAATACGCTGTTGCACTGCCTATGCCTCCACAACCGAGGACGATGTATTCGTAATCTGTTTTCATGGTCTTATATTTAGAGATTTTTTGCGTTGTCCAGATTGTATTTTTTCAGGCTTTTGTGGGTGCCGAAGGCATAGTGCCTGGACATGTCTGGCGAATAGCGACTGGCTTCTGGCGTGCGTCCGAGTGCTTCTGCAATGGCGCGAACATGATGAGGTGCGCCGCCGCAGCAGACGCCGAGGTAGCGGATATCCGCGCTGTATGCCTCTCTGGCAAATTCTGCCATTTCATACCGATTGCAGGTAAAGGGATCAAGCGCAGTGGGAAAGGGGCGGTCTTCGGGCAAGCGCGGGTCGCGGAGGGACTGCATGGTGGGATGATCAGGGGTGGTGCGGTAGGGGACGGGCAATGCCGCAACATGGCACGATACAGCTTGCCGAATGCGCATAACTGCGGGCATCATGGTCTGAGGACCTCGCGCGCAGTTAATACCGACGACAGTCGCGCCGTCTTGCTCTAATTGTTTGGCAGCGACTTCGAGGGGAATCCCGTCTCTGAGGTCGTCTTCTCTGTGCGGGGTGAGGGTGACGACGGCTGGTAGGCCAGTTTCTGTGATGGCTTTGAGGGCGATTCGCGCTTCGCCAAAAAAGGAGAAGGTTTCGGCGATGATAAAATCGACATTTGCCTCGGTTGCCCAGTTAATTTGTTCTTCGAACATGCCGCGAACAACTGAGTCAGATGCTTTGTCATTGGGATGCCAGATATTTGTGTTGCAAATATTGCCTGCGACCAGAGGTGGCTCTCCAGCGGCTTCGCGCGCTATGTCGTGGGCGATTGATAAGGCGTTTTTTTGAAGGGATTCGAGCAACTCTTCTTTGCCGATTAGACGCAGTTTTTCGCGGTGGGCGTAATACGTGAGGGCTTCGATAACATCTGAGCCAGCCCGCAAAAATTCGCGGTGTAAAGCGGCGACTGCTTCGGGGTGTTCTAAGACGACTTCGGGTACATAAGCTCCTGCCTGGAGATATCCCCTGCGTTCGAGTTCAAAGACATACCCTTCGGCGCATATTACACCGCTTTCGTCCAGGCGCTGCAACAGCCCGCGTTTTGGAATTTGTTTATCCATTGCTTGTCCTTTAACATGATGGATCAAAAGCAATTGCATGGTAGGGATTTGCGATTGGGAAGTCAAGGCAGAGTTATCTCGTTTGACTTAGCGTGGATGGCGTTATATTCTAAAGAGCGTTGGAAGGGAGTGTACGCTCAGAGATATTGGAGGATTCCGCTATGGGTTTGACCGAAGAGGAGAGATTTAGATTTGATTTGACGGGGTTTATGGTTCGACCGGCGATTTTATCGAAAGACGAAGTGGCGGCGATTGTGGATCAGATTGATCGGATTAAGCACAATCCCGAATCTTTACCTCCCGAACATCGCGCCGTTCCCGGTGGACCGGCGAGTGTGTTGATCGATCATCCGAAGGTGATCGATGTTTTGCACGAGATTATCGGGCCAGAGATTCGGCTGGAGGCGGCCGGGTGTGTTTGGAGAAAGAAGGGCCAATCCCATGGCGAATTGCACGGAGGGGGTCCGAGGCAGATAGATCCGATTTTTGGGTATCGGGTTCAAAATGGGCGCATCCATGCGGGGATGGTTCGGGTAATTTTTGAACTGTCGGGGGTGAACAAAGGGGATGGGGGCACACATTTTATTGTGGGGAGTCATAAGGCCAATTTCCCAATGCACGAGGCGCATTTGTCGTTGAAGGAGGGGGAGCGCAGTCCATTTTTGATGACGTATGAGTGTCCGCCGGGTAGTGCACTATTTTTTACAGAAAATGTGTGTCACGCAGGTCCTGTGTGGCAGCGCGATACGCCCAGGGTGACGATTTTGCACGCGTATTCGCATTTGGCGACGCACTGGCATCGGTTAAATATTCCACCGGTGGTGCTGGAAAATTTGCCCCGCGAAAAACAGGCTTATTTCAGGCAGCCGTGGATTGCGGATTTTAAAACTCGACCGGCAACACACAATACGATGGCGCGGTTTATTGAGGGAGATGATCCGGTTGTGGATACAACCCATCGGTTGGAAGTGGGGATTTGATCAAATAGGAGGAGATATGAAGGCAGTTGTGGTGATGTTTGATTCACTAAATCGACATCTGTTGTCGCCCTATGGGTGTGACTGGACGCATACGCCAAATTTTAAACGACTATCAGAGCGCGCGGTGACGTTTGACAGGTCTTATGTGTGTTCGATGCCGTGTATGCCAGCCAGGCGGGATTTTCATACGGGGCGGCCCAATTTTTTGCATCGTTCGTGGGGGCCGCTGGAGCCGTTTGACGATTCGGTGCCTCGCATGTTAAAGGAGCATGGTGTTTCGAGTCATCTGGTGAGCGATCATCAGCATTATTGGGAAGACGGCGGGTGCACTTATCACACCCAGTATAGCACCTGGCAGTTTTTCAGAGGACAGGAAGGGGATCTGTGGAAGGGGCAGGTGGCAGATCCTTCTACCGAAAATACGTATGGGCGAAATTCGGGTGAAGATGACCTGTCCCGACAGGATTTGATCAATCGGCAGTTTATGCGTCGGGAAGAAGATCAACCCCAGTCGAAGACGTTTGAGGCGGGGATTGATTTTATTCAGCGGAATTACACGGAAGACAATTGGTTTTTGCAGATTGAAACGTTCGATCCCCACGAGCCATTTTTTTCTCAGCGCAAGTTTAAGGATCTCTACGCCGAGCATTATCGCGATTACGACGGTCCGTTGCACGATTGGCCGAGCTATGAACCGGTGAAAGAGACGCGAGAGCAAATTGAGCATATGCGGTTTGAATACGCTTCACTGCTGTCGATGTGTGATGCCAAGCTGGGCGATGTGCTGGATTTGATGGATGAATTGGAGATGTGGGAAGATACGTTGCTGGTGGTGTGGACCGATCACGGGTTTTTGCTGAGTGAGCACGATTGCTGGGCAAAGATGTGGATGCCTTTTTATGAGGAAGTGGCCCATACACCGTTTTTTGTATGGGATCCGCGATGTGGTAAGAAAGGGGAACGGCGGGAGGCATTGGTACAGCCGTCGATTGATCTGGGGCCGACGTTGCTGGACTTTTTTGGTTTGGAGCCGACGGTGGATATGCTCGGCAAACCACTTGGCGATGCGGTGGATAACGATACGGCGGTGCGGGATGCAGCGGTTTTTGGGATGCACGGACATCAGGGCAATGTGACGGATGGGCGGTATGTGTATATGCGGGCATCGGCAGATCGGGAAAATCAGCCTTTGTTTGAATATACGTTGATGCCAACCCATATTCGATCTCATTTTGCCCCAGAGGAATTGGTGGGTAAGATGGCGCTTTCCAAACCGCTCAGTTTTACCAAAGGGTGTGAGGTGCTGAAGATTCACACTGGGCGGGATAGCAAGGGATTTAGTCCCAGATTGTTGAGAATCCATGATTTTGGGACCTTGTTATACGATTTGGAACAGGATCCAAAACAGGAAAAGCCTCTGGAGGATCCGGAGGTTGAAAAACGAATGGTGGATCTGTTGATTCAGGGGATGGAAGCATGTGATGCGCCCCCGGAACAGTATGTGCGGCTGGGTTTGAGGTAATCTACTGACCCCTATTCTGAAAGGAGGTCGCCGCTTGAAACGCGTTGGTTTTTACGATCTCGATCTGAATAATTTTCACTCAAATGTGTATTTGAGTGCGTTCAGGAATGAATTGAAGGACCGGGGATTTGAGGTGACGGGTTGTACGGGTATTCGCCAGAAGTCGAGCCTTGCATGGGCAGAGGAAAATAGGGTGCCCTATTTTCCGGACGTGCAGGCTCTGAACGATGCGGTCGATTATTATCTCGTTCTGGCGCCGAGGACTCCGGAGCGCCATCTGGCTATGTGTGAGGCGATTTTTCCATTTGGCAAAGCCACTTATGTGGATAAGACTTTTGCGCCCGATCTCGATACGGCGCAACAGATATTCGCGCTTGCAGATAAGTACCGCGTTCCCATACAGACTTCGTCTGCGCTGCGGTATAGCAATGTGCAGGATTTTGTGCGGGAAGCCGGTCCTCGCAAGGTGAAACACATGGTTGTCTGGCAGGGCGGGCGGTCTTTTGATGAGTACGGTATTCATCCGACAGAAATTGTGGTGAGTTGTATGGGCACGGGGGCAAAACGGCTGATGCGCCGGAGTAAGGGGAAGTACAATCAGATTTTGATCGATTTTACGGGCAACCGAACCGCGGTGATCAATATGAATGAAAAGCACAGGACGCCGCAGGCTGTTGTTGTGACGACGACTGAGGAGACGCGGTATATGGAGGTGGATCGGGCGGTGATTTTTCCGCGTTCTACCGGGGCGATTATGGATCTTTTTGAAAGTGGCAAGGCGAATATTCCGCGTCTGGAGAGTTTGCTGATTCGACGCATTCTGGATGTGGCGGAACGAGAGCGGGCACAACGCGAGTTTGTTGATATTTAGAAACATTCGATCCGCAGATGGACGCAGATGGACGCAGAAGAATGCAGATATCTGATCCGTAGGGGATGGAATATATCCTGTAGGAACGGGTTTCAAACCCGTTCACGTGGAGGAACGACAAATGGTTAAAATGGCGCAATACGGTACAAAACACGGTCACGCAGCCGGAAAATTGCGGTCGATGCAAACCAATGCTGAGGTGGAGGTGGTTGGTGTGTTTGAACCCGATGAGAGACGCCGCGAGGAGGTGGCGCAATCGGGCGGTTATGAAGGCGTTTATTGGTTTGAATCGGAAGCGGAGATGCTGGGCGATGATGAGATTGTAGCTGTTGCATCAGAGGGTGCAAATGTCGAGAGTCTGGATCAGACAGAGGCCATTATTCAAGCGGGAAAGCACGTGTGGTACGACAAGCCCGCTGGGGAAAATTGGGATCAGTGGCAGCGGATTATCGCACGGGCACGTGAGGGGGATTTGCTGATTCAGATGGGGTACATGTTTCGGTATCACGATGGGTATTGCAAGATCGCAGAGTGGGTGCATTCGGGGTTTTTGGGCGATGTGTTTGCGGTTCGAGCGCATATGTCCACGTTTCTGGGTAAGGCGCAGAAAAAAGTTGTCGCGGTGCATCAGGGTGGGGTGTTTTTCGATTTGTGCGGGCATCAGCTCGATCAGATTGTCCATCTTTTGGGCAGGCCTGAGCGCGTGACGCCATTTTTGCGCGAAGATATGTTCGAGGTCGAGGGTTTTACCGATAATGGAGTGGGTATTTTTGAATTTGAGCGAGCGATAGCCATTGTCGATATCGCGGCGCTGGAGCCGCGGCCCAACGCGCGTCGGTTTGAGGTGTATGGCACAAAGGGCAGTGCGATTATGGAGCCGATGGAGCCTGCGGAGAAAATCCGTCTGTGCTTGGACGAGGCGCGCGATGGGTTTGAAGAGGGTGTTCAATTTGTCGATGTGGCACAACAATCGCGGCAGGATTTGTACGATTTGGAATTAGAGGCGTTTTTACCGGCTATTCGAGGTACGCGCGCGCCGGATCGATCTTATGAACACGAGTTGCTGGTTCAAGAGGCTGTGTTGCGAGGCGTTGGGCGTCTTTAAAGATGAGGAGGAAACTGTGAACGTTATTTGTGTCATGCTGGATTCGTTGCGGGCAGATCACGTGGGTGTTTATGGCGACCGGGCAAGGACGCCGAATATGGATCGCATTGCGCGTGAATCGCTGGTGTTTTCAAAGGCGTATTCGGGATCGTTTCCGACTCTGCCGTGTCGGCGCGATTTGTTTACGGGACGGTGGGGGCATCCGTTTAATACATGGGATAAAATGGAACAGAATTTGCCCACGATGGCCGAGCGTTTTCGCCGCGAAGGATATACAACAGGGCTGGTTTTTGATACGCCGATGTTTATGACCCAGGGCAATTTTCTGGATCGCGGATTTGGTTCTATTTCGTGGATTCGCGGGCAGGGGGGTGAGCCGTGGATTAGCGATGCATTGGAGGAGATCAAATGGCCTGCCAGTGAGGATAAAGTAAAATCCGGGGTGATTCGCTATCTGGCGAATCAGCGCGGGCGGTTGTTTGAATCGGATTATCTGGGTCCTCGCGTGTTTACCGAGGCGATGCACTGGCTGGAGCGAAATTATGTGAAGGATGGTTTTTTTCTGTGGATCGATTCGTGGGATCCGCACGAGCCGTGGGATCCGCCGCAGTATTATGTGGATATGTACGATCCGGGTTATGAAGGCGATGAGCTTATTTATCCGTGTTATGGGTTCAGCAATTATATGACGGATGAGGAACTCAATCACGTGCGTGCACTGTACGCGGCTGAGGTGACGATGACGGATCGGTGGTTGGGAATGTTGTGGGATACGATAGATGTGTTGGGTTTAAAGGAGAATACGGTTTTTTTGCTGATAGCTGATCACGGACACTATTTTGGCGACCACGGATTGCAGGGCAAGCCCTGGGGAGATTGGGGACAACTTTACGATCCGATGATTCACATTCCGTTTATGGTTTATCATCCGGATGGAGCGATGGCGGGCAAACAGGTGGATAGTCTGGTGCAGCCGGTGGATGTGTTTCCGACGCTTTGCGGTCTGGCGGGATTGGATGTGCCCGATGGCGTGCAGGGGGAGTCATTTGCCGATGTTTTGTTGGGTAAGACGGTACAACACCGGGAGTTTGCAATTAGCGGGCGCAATTTGAATGATAGCTGGGGCACGGTGCCTGCTACAATAACTGATGGTACCTGGACGCTGGTGTATTGGCCCAATAAAGATCTCAAATACAAAGGTCCCAAACCGATTCGCACCGAGCGCTACGATTGTCGCAATATGCCAGAGCGCCGCATGGATGAGTTGTTTTATATGCCGGAAGATCCCGGTCAGGAAAATAATGTGATTGCCGAGCATCCCGAAGAAGCAAGGCGGTTGCACAGGGCGCTTTTGGAACTGATTGAGGATACAGAGACCGATCCGGAGATTGCGAAAACGTACTTGCCCGCGCCGGGCGATCAGTACCAGTGAGAGTTTCAGGATCGTAAATCTTGTCTGCCGTCGCCGCATCCGCCATCGCCAGCCGTGCGCACATTCGGTTGTCCCGTTATTTTAGTGCCTTTATAAGCATAAGGGTCTTCGCCTGCGATCATGATGATTTCCCGCATGTCTGCGGTTGCCATGCGTTCGCCGGGTTTCAAATTGCGCCAGGGGAGGAGGGATTCCGCGCTCATGTAGTGGTTGACGAGTACGCGACGGAAGCCGGATTTGGCGCGGTTGGGGAATGAGCGGTGGAGCAGGTAGCCGTGAAAGAAGACGAGCGCGCCTGTTTTGACTTCGACGGGGATGGCGTCGTCATCTGTGTAGGGGAATCGGAAGGTTTCATGGGCGCAGTCAAATCGCTTGTCGTGCTGTACGTGTTGAGGCCACAATATGCCGCGTTTGTGCGAGCCGGGAATGACCCACAAGCAGCCGTTTTCAGTCGTGGCATCGTCAAGGGCAAACCAGCCGCCCGTGAGCGACTGGTCGCGAGTGGGGATGTAGATTTCATCCTGATGCCATGCTTGGCCGGGTTTTCCCGCGCTTTTGATGAAGAGCATGGATTGCATGCATTTGACATTGGGTCCGATGACGCTGGTGAGGCCATCGACCATGACGGGATGGGATAGCGCGTCGTACATGATGGGTGAGATTCTGTGTACGTGGTGGATACACAGGATGCGTTTGATTACGTCGGCGTCGGTGTCGTCGGGCGAGACAGCGGGTAAATTGCCTATGTCGCCGCGCTCCCCTCGGCACAGGGCAGTGGTTTCATCGCGCAGGATTTCGACTTCTTCGGGGGTGAGTGCATCGGGGATTACGAGGTATCCATTTTCGCGGTAAAAAGCCACGTCGTCTTCGGTTACGCGAGAGGCGACTTTTTCGGAGATGGCTGCCATAGAAAGCTCCATAGAGATTGACTGATAAAGCAGGTTCGTTCTATAATAATCGGGTAGTAGGGCGTTGTCGTCAAGAATAATGCATGCTGCAAAACAATTTTTAAGGAGGGTTGTATCTTGAACAGAAGACCAAATTTTGTGGTGATTTTTTTAGATGATTCCGGATGGGCGGATTTTCGGCCATTTGGAGAGACGGCGTATCCGACGCCCAATGTGGAAAAATTGGCGGCGGGCGGGTGTTGTTATCACCAGTTTTACGTGCCTCAGGCAATTTGTTCGGCGTCGCGGGCGTCATTGTTGACGGGGTGTTATCCTGGCAGGCATAAGCTTTATGGCGCGATTCCGCCCCGGGCACGGGGTTTGGATCCGAGTTTTGCCACGATTGCTGAGGTTCTTAAACCAGTGGGATATGCAACGGGGGTGTTTGGCAAGTGGCATATTGGCGATCACGAGGATACGCGACCACCCGCTCGGGGGTTTGACGAGTCGTCGGGTTTGATGTATTCCAACGATATGTGGAAGTACCATCCGCAGAGCAGGCATTTTGATACTATGGAATTGCAGTTCTGGAAAAATGGCGAGATCGTTATTGACGATGTGTCGCCAGAGCAGCAGAAGATGCTGACGACCTGGTACACGGAGCATGCGGTCGATTTTATCGGGCGTCACGCCGATGAGCCGTTTTTCCTATATGTGCCCCACAATATGCCGCATGTACCGCTGTTTTGTAGCGATAAGTTCGACGGAAAATCGGGGGAAGGTTTGTATGCCGATGTGATGATGGAGATCGATTGGTCGGTGGGTGAGATCGTGAATGCGCTTGAAAAAGCAGGCGTGGCGGATGATACGGTTGTGGTTTTTACGTCGGATAATGGGCCCTGGATTTCTTATGGCAATCACGCGGGGAAGACGCCTTATCGCGAGGCGAAGGGGACGGGTTTTGACGGGGGTACGCGTTCGGCGTGTGTGATGCACTATCCCAATGGCATTCCCGCGGGTGAGATATCGCATCAGGCATTTTGTTCGGTGGATTTTTTGCCGACGTTTGCGAAGCTGGCGGGGGCGGATTTGCCGGATTATACGATTGATGGGGTCGATGTTTGGGATATTGTGACGTGCCAGCCAGATGCGACGAATTCGCATGTGTATTATCCGGTTTCAACTGGGCGAACTTTCGATGGGGTGGTCAGTGGAGATGGCAAGTGGAAGTTGCATTTGCCACACGATTATCGCACGCTTGTAGAAGCGGGCAATGACGGAGCGCCAGGGCAATACGATACCGCGCATATCGAGTTGTCGCTTTTTGATATGGAAAACGATCCCTACGAGACGACCAATGTGATTGACGAGTATCCCGAGGTGGCGCAAGAACTGAAGGCATTGGCTGAAAAGCATCGGGATATGTGGTGGGTGGAGAGAAATTAAAACGGGAGGTTTTGCGATGGGTATTTCGGGAAAGGAATGGTCGCCGACTTTGACGGAGAAAGAAACCGTGATGTTTGACCTGAAGGGGTATATTCTTTTTCCGGCTGTTTTGAGCGATGATGAGATGGCGCCGATTGTGGAACAGTGTGAGAAATTGCGTACCGATAGAGATTCTTTGCCACCTGAAGCGCGTTGTTTGCCGGGTGGTCCCGCGTCGATATTAATTGATCATCCGGCGATTATGCGGGTGTTACATACGGTTATTGACGATGAGACCGAGAAGATCCGTCTGGAAGGCGCGTTTTTGTCTTATCGCTTTAAGGGTGATAATCACAGGGGATGGACGCCGCATGCCGGGGGTAAGTCCGTGAATCCCAATTATAGCTATCAGTACCACGACGGGCGGATTTATTCCGGGATGACGAGGGTGGTTTGGGAATTAAATGGCGTGGAGAAGGGGAAAGGGGGGACGGCGTTTATTCCAGGGAGCCACAAGTCCAATTACAGGAAAAAGCTGCCTTTGTTCGACGATCCCGATTCGGGGGTGTGGGATACGTATGGCTGTCCGCCGGGTTCTCTGCTGGTTTTTTCCGAGGCTGTGCGCCATACGTCTTGTGTTTGGACGCAGGATGTGCCGCGGATGGCCCTGTTTTACGCTTATAATCACATCAATGTGCGCCATCACAAGCCCGGGTTTACTGACGAGATGCTCAATTCACTTTCGCCAGAACACCGCCGGTTTTTCAGCGAGGTGTATCACCCGCAATTTGATGGCGATGAATGGAAAAGGCGTCTGAATCGTTGAGTCGTTATAGGGGAAAGCACTGGCGGGGGAGGATAGGATGTCGTAAATTGTTCGAGAGTGCTGTTTTTCATGTTTTTATAGGGAGCGCGTAATGGCAAATAAGGTGACGATTTTTGGTGCGGGTAGCGTGGTGTTTTCACTCGGGCTGGTGAAGGATTTATGTCTGACAAAGGAGTTGAATGGCAGCCACGTTTGTTTTATGGATATCAACGAGGAAGTGCTCGATGTGATTTACGAACTCGGGCGGCGGTATGCCGAGGATTTGAGCGCGGATATGACGTTTGAGAAAACGACGAGTAGGGAGGCCGCGTTACAGGATGCCGATTTCGTGATCAATACGGCGACGGTGACGCACAATGAGTATTTTATGCAGCGACGGCGCAAGATGACGGCGGAGCTCGGGTATTTTTACGATAAGACCGGGATGCCCGAGTATCACAATTTGCAACTGATGCTGGATGTGGCGCGGGATATGGAGAAGCTATGTCCCGATGCGTGGATTTTGCTGGCGGGTAATCCGGTGTTTGCGGGGACGACATTGATGACGCGGGAGACGGGCATTAAGGTGTGCGGGTTGTGTCACGGGCATTATGGCTACGCGGGTGTGGCGCGCACGTTGGGATTGGATCCGGATGAGGTGACGTGGCAGGCTCCGGGACTGAATCACAATATCTGGATGACGGATTTTATCTATGAAAATGAGGATATGTATCCGAAGTTGGATCGATGGGTTGCTGAGGAGAGCGAGGCGTATTGGGAGCTGTTGGCCCGAGAGGGCAAGGCGATTCCTACGCAGATGTCGCGTGCGTCGATTCATCAATACAAGATGTATGGTTTGATGCCTATTGGCGATACGCCCCGGCGGGGCGGCTGGTGGTATCATACGGATCTGGATGCGCGGAAATACTGGTACGATCCCAATGGCGGTAAAGACACGCCAGCCGGGCGCGATGCGGTGCTGGCGGGTAAGGCAGAAAAATACGAGCAGATGAAGGCGGCGGCTTATGATGAGAAAATTCGGCCGGTTGATCTTTTTGGCGACCAGATGACGCACGAGCAGCATATTCCGATTATGAATGGGCTGGTGAATAATGTGGAAGGTCAGTTTCAGGTGAATGTCCCCAATCACGGCGTTTTGCCGGGTATTCCCGACGATGTGGCGGTGGAAGTTCCCGCGATTGTGAATAAGAAGGGTATTCAGCCTTTGCGCGTGCCGCCATTGCCAAAGAAAATTATGCTGGAGTGCATTTATCCCGATTGGCTCAATATGGAGCGTACGCTTGAGGCGGTTTTGTCGGGTGATAAGTCGATGATGTTATTTGGCGTGCTCGAAAGTAAGGAGACAAAATCATACCAGCACGGGTTGGAGGTGCTGGATGCGCTGTTTAATATTGAACCCAATGAGCCGATGAAATACGTGGAAAATATTAACGAGCATTTTGCTTGGCCGAAGAATTGGGCATAGGGCATCTGCAAAGGCTAAAAGGAAGGATCCGCATTGAAGTATCCACAGGGTCACACAAGAGCCGCTTGGCGGCCCGTGGGGCCGGACGCGTGCGCCGATCCGCTCGGCGCCTTGGCTCGGGCGGAGATACCGGCGATTCTGTTGCCCCAGGTCTGTACGCCAGCCGATTGCCAGCGGCTGATGGAACGCTTTGCCGAGTGCGGGTTGCTGCGCGCTGCGGGCGACGAGCGCACGCGCATCGACATTGGCACCAGCCTCGGCAACTTGGGCGGCGACCAAGAGGCGTTCTTGGCAGATGCGGAGGAGACGCACGCGCTTTTTGCTACCCTTTTTGCGGGTTTGCTCGACCCGGTGCAACTGCTCTATCGGCACTTGCAGGCGTTGGCTTCCAATAAGGAGGTTAAGACGGCGCGCGAGCGCGACGGGCACTTGTACGGCCCGGCCATCTTTCGCATCCACTACGAGACCCACGCCTATAGTCCGCACATCGACCACGTCGTTCTGCGCGAAAAGCGGTTCAACTACGAGGTGGCGCGCTTTACCCACCAATTTGCCGGTGTGCTGTGTGTGCAGAACTCGGATTCCGCAGGACCTGGGGTGCAGGCTGTGTTGCATCGCTGTCTGTGGACCGAGGAGATACAGCCGTATATCGCCGAGGGCCGTTTTCACGAATATGCGGCCGCGCATGGCGTGGCGCACTGCGAGGTCGCGCTCGAGCCGGGCGATTTGTATTTCTTCAATACGCGCTGCATCCACGAGGTCCCTGCGGTGCAGGGGGACGATCCGCG
The DNA here is from genome assembly GCA_009838845.1 of Gemmatimonadota bacterium. Taxonomy (NCBI): domain Bacteria; kingdom Pseudomonadati; phylum Gemmatimonadota; species Gemmatimonadota bacterium. The sequence continues at coordinate 16,017 of VXRD01000166.1, forward strand.
GGTGGTGCTCGCCGTCTTCATTGGCTATGCCGAAGACGACGACGAAATCTACGTGTGGTCTTAACCCGTGTTGCCGTTTACGCACATCGTCCGCGCCCTGCCAGCGACCGTTCCCTTTGTGCCGCCCGAGGCATTGGAGCGGGAGCAAGGGCAGCCGCTCGCCCTGCGAGTTGGTGCTAATGAGAGCAATTTTGGTATCTCGCCGCGGGCGCAGCAGGCCATGGTAGAGGCGGTGGAGCAAGTGCATTGGTACAACGATCCAGAAGGATACGAGCTGCGCTCGGCGTTGGCGGTGCGGCACGGGGTGGCGCAGGAAGAGGTCGTCTTGGGTGCGGGGATTGACGAACTGTTGGGGCTTTTGGTGCGCCTTTTTGCCGAGCCGGGCGACGCGGTGGTGACGTCGCTGGGGGCCTATCCCACGTTTAACTACCACGTCGAGGGGCACGGGGCGGTGTTGCACAAGGTGCCCTATCGCGCGGATCGAGAGGACTTGCCGGCCCTGTTGGACAAGGCGTGGAAAGTGCGCCCCAAGCTGATCTACGTGGCCAATCCCGACAACCCCATGGGCACCTATCAGCGAGCCGACGAGTTGCGGGATTTTATCGCGGGGTTGCCGCCGGATTGTGTGTTGCTGCTCGACGAGGCGTATATCGACTTCGCGCCGGAGGATGCCCTGTTGCCGCTGGAAGTGGAACGGGCACAGGTGGTGCGGTTGCGGACGTTTTCCAAGGCGCACGGCATGGCTGGGGCCAGGGTCGGCTACGCGCTGGCACACCGCGATGTGGTGGTCGCGCTCGACAAGGTGCGTAATCACTTTGGCGTCAATCGCATCGCCCAAGCTGGGGCACTTGCTTCGCTGGGCGACGATGCGTTCGTGCGCTCGGTGGTGCGGCAAGTAGAGGAAGGCCGACGGGAATACGCGGTGCTGGCGGCGGAATTGGGGCTGCAAACGGTGCCTTCGGCGACTAATTTTGTGGCCCTCGACGTGGGTAGTGGCGCGCGAGCGCGGCGGCTGATGCAGATGCTTTTGCAGCGCGGGGTCTTCGTGCGGATGCCGGGCGTGGCTCCGCTCGACCGCTGCATTCGCGTGACCGTGGGGCCATCCGCCGAGCGGCAAGCCTTTGCGAAGGTGTTGTGTGCGGTGTTGCCGCAATTAGATATTGGAGACGAAATCTTCTGTTGACAGCGTTTCAAGGGTTCTTCCGCTAAACGATAAAGGAGATCTATTGTGAAATACGGTATTCGAGATAATATGTTAAAAGCACCGCTGGAAGCGGTATTTTCAGTGGCGAAGGATATTGGATTTGATGGGGTAGAGTTTTGTGTTGGGCGAGACTATGGGGAGAATATTTTGTGGGAGGACGGCGGGGCAGAGAAACTGAAGGGATTGGCAGATGCGGCAGGGGTTGAGATTTCTTCACTGTCGCCGGGGGTGTTTTCGCAATTTCACCCCGCGCTGCCAGAAGCGGAAATACGCGCCGAAGGCGTTGAGATTTTGACGCATGTGATTGGGTCATGTGCGGCGGTTGATACGCGACATATTCTGGTGCCGATGTTTCCGCGAGATATGGATGAGTGGCCGGATTCGACGTGGGATCAACTGGTGGATGGATTCAAAGCACTGGGGGAGGTTGCGGAAGAACACGGCGTGATTTTGGATCTGGAGACGACCTTTAGCGCAGATCACCTGGTGATGATTTTAGACCGCGTGGGGTCACATGCGGTGAAGGTCTATCACGATACGGGCAATACGATGACGCGCGGACAGGATCCGGCTGAGGAAATTTTGAAGCTGGGAAGTGAGGGTGTCGGGATGATTCACGCGAAGGATACGGACCGACAGGCGCTGGGAGACGGGCGCGTGGATTTTGATTCGGTAGATGCGGCGATGCGCGAGATCGGTTACGATGGGTACATCGTTTTGGAGACGCCTTCGGGCGATGATCCAAATGCCGATCACGCGAAGAATCTGGCGTTTATCAAGAAGCTGGGGGTTTGAGCGAAAGAGATAACCCGTTGTGCTCCCTGGAAAGGAGGCAATATGATATGAGGTGTGGAATGTTATACAACTGTTTACTGTTAAAAGGAGGCATATCTATGAATAGATATTTGATGTTGAAGATGTGGCTACTGGCATTGTTGGTCGCGGTGCCGGTTTCTGCCCAGGAGGCTCGATACGGTGCTGGCGTGTTTTTTAACCGCAGTGTGCCCGTGTTGGGGTTTCACGAGCGGTATTCGGCTTCTCAGGTTTATGGTGCGGTGCTGGATTATCAGGTCAGTTCGCGCGCTACGATGGAGTTTGAATACCATCACATGACAATGGATAATGGAAAGATCGAAGGTCTGGCGTTTACATGGCCTATTGACAAGCAAAAATATTTGAGTCCAGATGCGAATTCCAGGTTTAATCTCAACAGTTTTTTGATCAATGCGCTGGCGTATCTCAATACCCGAAAGTCCGGCAGTGATTTGCAGCTTTTGCCCTATATCGCTGTGGGGGCGGGGTTCTACGATTATCAGGATCGGATTACTGGTCTGATTTATCCGGGACAAAAAGAGGAGCCTTTGAATGCGGATCTGATGCTGAATGATCGAGAGGATGAACATACGGCTCTGGGTGCGAATGTGGGGTTGGGCATGACGGTGGTGCAGGGGCGATTCGGGCTGGATATCCGCGGGCGTTATCACATGATTTTGGGTGATTTGCGTCCTATGGAGGCGTGGAATCTGCCCGGAGTATTTCCTCTTGCAATGTTCGATTTCAGGACGGCGTTCAAATTGTACTGGTAGATCTCAAACGAGGAGAGGATTATGAAGCGATTAATATTGGGATTTATTTTGTTGTTGCTGATGGATACATCGGCCATGGCGACAACAGCGGGGAAAATCACAGGTGTCATCACAGATGCCGCTACGGGTGAGTCTTTGCCGGGCGCTAATGTGGCACTCGAAGGAACCCGCAAAGGAGCGACTACCGATGCCGAGGGCCGCTATTTAATTCTGGCTGTAGATCCCGGCATGTACACCCTTACGGCGACGATGGTGGGCTATGGCACGGAAAAGAAAGAAGCAGTGCAGGTGATTGTGGATTATACATCCACGGTGAATTTTGCACTGAAAGAAGCGAGTCTGGAATTGGCCGAGCTGGTTGTCGTGGCGGAGCGCCCGCCTGTGGAGCCAGATAAAACTACGAGCAAATACGTGGTTTCCGCGGCAGATATTCAGGCTGTGCCGCAGGTGAGATCGACATCGCAATTGATCGCGTTGCAACCGGGTATGGCGCTGGATGGCACCAACCGCATTCGCGGAAGTTCAACGCAGGTGCAAACGGGTACGCAGGTGGGCTATTATATCGATGGGATTGAAGTTGATCGGAGCATGCTTACGGGCGTAAATACCACGGCTATTCAGGAATTGAGTGTGCTAACCGGCGGTATGAATGCAGAATTTGGCAATGCGGGGGCGGGTATTGTGAGTCTGGTGACAAAAGAAGGTCGAGGCAATTTCTCCGGTCGGGTGGAGTATAAGTTCACACCTGCGGGCAAAAAACACTGGGGCAGAGACGTTTATGAAAGCCCCGGGTTTGAAGACAACGTGCAATGGGACAATCCCGATTGGGTGAATGAAACGTATATGGATCCAGGACCGGATCGCGCGCTGGGAACGTCTGACGATGTCGAGCGTATGGCGCACGAACGCGTCGATTATACGGACAAGCGCGGACACCGCTTAGAAGGTACGCTGGGCGGTCCGCTCTCACGCGATTTTTCGTATTTTGCCAGTGTGAGTTATGCCCGCAGTCCGGCCAGGTTCCCGGCGGCTGAACAGGTATCGGACGATCCGCCACGCATGCAAGCTACGTTGACGTATCGGCCCGGTGCAGATATCAAGATTAAGGCGCTGGGGATGTATCAGCGGTCTGATCGGTTTCAGGGATCGACGCGCAATAATGCACAAAATATTTTCTTTCCCGAGGATTTTTCAGCTTCGGGAACTTACACCTTGTCGCGGCAGCTCCAGGTATTGACGCTGACACATACATTGGGCGAAAACACGTATTACGATCTGAAATTTTTCTACAACAAATACGACCGCGATGCGTTCGATGTGCCGGATGCCACCGAAGCCGTGCGCAAAGATAAGGCGGGGTTTTTCAATTTGCCCACGCTGTTGCGCGAATACACCGAAGAGGAAGATACGAGATACGGCATCAAATACGATTTCGTGAGTCAGGTCAATCGGTCGCACTTGATTCAGACGGGATTGGTGCTCACACAACGGTTATATCACCGCACGCGAGAAGATTTTGACAATACCAAGAGTCGTTTTCTCGAGTTTGTGGCAGATGGTTTTGAACTGGGCAAAAATGTGAAACCGTGGACGCTGAACCTGTACGTGCAGGACAAGATCGAGTACGGTGGTCTAGTCGCCAATCTGGGTTTGCGCTGGGATTATTACAATTTTGGGCGCAATGGCTCAATGGGAGAGGCGCTGGGAAAATCACCGATGTACAGCACGTTTACGCGGGCGCGGTATGAAATGGATCACCTCGATAGTTCGAAGCCAACGATGACGGCATTGAGTCCTCGCGTGGGGCTGTCGCACCCGATTACAGACCGTCTGGCGGCGCACTATTTTATTGGTCGAGCGAATGTCTTTCCCGTGCTCCTCGAGACCCATCGCAGGCAGTTTTCGAGCGAGGCGCCGGACAATGACCTCAACGGCAATGGCATGATTGATGAGACCGAAAAGTGGAATGCTATGGAAGTGCATACCACGGCGCGGCAGCCGTCCGATGGCATGAAACCCCAGCGCACGACGAGTATGGAAATGGGGGTGGATTGGAATTTTGTGGCCGATTATACGGCGAGTATTACGGCACACTATCGGCGCGATGAGGGATTGTACTCCAGAAACAACATTTCCTATTGGGTAGATCCCCTCAGAGGCCAATCCTCACAGGTCAACGCCATACGCAATACCTACTGGCAAACGGCGCGCGGCCTCGAATTGTCGCTGAAAAAGACGTTTAGCAATAATTTCCAGTTCAATTTGTCCTACAACGCCGAATGGGTGCGCGACCCGGGCGGCGTTCACTACGGAAAACACTCTGCGAACTGGTATGTGCTTCCCGATGCTGATTTTATTTCGGGCGGACACTACTGGACCGATTGGGAAGTGCAATCCGATGGTTCGGAAAGGCCCGTGCCACTCACATCTGAGCAAGTGGCTGACATCAGTGCCAAAGCCGAGGCAAATATCGTGTCGTGGACCGAGCAAGCGGGTTCACCGGGCCCCGGTGCAGGTCCCTGGCAGCCGCCTATTAAAACCAATGATAATGGGATATGGACAGCTTCAAATGGGCAGGTTTTTTCATCGGAGCCTACCGGTGGACAACGCAGGAATCAGTTGTCGCTTCAGTTGTATTATGCCACGCCGATGGCTTATGGTCCCAAAATGGGCACAATTAATCCATTTGGTGGTTTGCGCGTGAGCATGATATATCGCATTTTCAGCGGCGAGCCGTTTGAATATGTACCCCCGATTGGCCCGCGCGAATTTCGCACGGGTGCAACGGCTATGAAGACGGATCTGTACGCGGCCAAAGATTTCCGAGCCATTGGCAATTTGCGTCCCACGCTATTTTTGGAGGTGAGCAATTTGTTCAACGAGAGGAGCACAGAGAGCCGAGATTCGGATTTCACGTATATACAGTACGGCTTGCGGCTACCCCCGCCAGATGATACCGAGTTTTTGCTATATGGCGACCCGAGAGAAGCCACGCGCTACAGGTATCATCCGCGCGAAGTGGAAATCGGTCTGGAAATTCAGTTTTGAAAATTGGAGGATAGTGATATGAACAGGAAATTTCTCGCTGCTGTCCTGATCCTGATAGTTTTTGGATGGGCGTTTAATGTCTATTCCCTGGACACGCAGAATCTGCGGCAACTCACCCGAGGACAACTCTGGACCGGATTCCGCAATGAGGGTACTCAGGGCGGCGTCTGGGACGACCGGAGTTCTCGCGGCGCGCCCCGCTTGACGTATCCGGGCATGGGCAATGGCCTTATGCTCAATATGGCGGGTGCGGACTATATTGAGTATTTCGGCAAAAAGAACGGTTTTAGCTGGGCTGAACAAAAAAATGAGGCACAGAATTTGTCGGGAGGGGAAGGTATATGGGTGTTGACCAATGTCGGCGGCGAATACGGCGTGTCGTATTCGGGACCGTGGACGCCTTCGGCGGATATCGCGCCAATGTATTACGATATTGCCAATAGTCCCGAAGCCAATTGGGGATATCAGGTCGAAGTACCGCCTCATGGATTGGGTGCGGGAGCAATTATGCCCAACTGGTATCCCGGTGCTGCATTGCAAACCGATGCGCCGAGAACGGGCGTGCCCTATGAAGTCTTGAATCATCGGTGGGGCCAGTATATGGACGCCGATAAGGATGACCGCGCAGAAGATATCGTTTTTAGCAGGTGGACGACCAAACACGGTGTTACGATCACGCGCAAAGCCATGGCCTGGAGTTATCAGGGGTTTGACGATTTCTTCATATTGGAAGTGGAATTTGAGAACACGGGTGATTCCGATGGCGATGGTGTGGCCGATGTGAATGGCGGTGCAGGACATAATCTAACGGGGGCGTATTTCTCATTTGTTCAGGGCTTTACGGTGAGCATGTCGGGCGAGGGCAATTGGAATAGCATCGGATCTGGCATGCCCGGATCGTATCAGCCACAAGACGATCAATACCGCTATACGGGTGCGTCGAATTACGACGGACCTGCTGAATACGTCGATTTGAAGATGAATTATCAGTGGGATGGCGACAGTATCCAGCGTGCTGAAGAGGATACCGGGCAGCCCGTTTATCTTGAAAGCGTACACGGCAATGCAAAAAGACTGCCGGGCGGTGTGTTTGACGGGCAAATGAGATCGCCGCAGTACGTGGGCGTTGCACCGTTGGCCTATCGCGATAGCGGGCCGTCGCATGTGTTTAATGCCGACGATCAGGGCAAATACGTCAATCCAGTAGGCGAACAACCCAGGACGTCAAAGTGGTGGGAAACGCGCGATTTCTGGGGGTTGAGGACGGATTTGCCGAATTTGCAGAGCGATTCCGAGCAGGGCATTTACGAAACGTTTTCGGGAACAACCGATGCCAATCCAACCACTGTCAATGCGATGGCCAATGCACTCACTTTTGGGCCGTATAATCTGGCTGTGGGCGAGAAGGCCAAGATCGTGGTGGCTTATGTCGCCGGGACAGGCGCACAGGCGATATCCCGAGAAGGCCAGTCTGCGTATGCAGTCGATGTGCAGACATTTTGCCTGAAAGATATTCCACTGCCCGTAGAAGAACGATTGGCGCGGTTGAGCAAGGGAGAAGCTGCTCTTGTGGCGCATTTGAAGGCCGCGCAATTTGCGTACGACAATATGTACGATCTGCCCGATTATCCACCCGATGTGAAGTTTGCGCCAGGGGTCAATCAGGATGCCGAGATTACATTGACGTGGAATGATGCCGCTGAGTCGTCGGCACATCCCGATTTTGGCGATGCCGATGTGGTGGGATATCGCGTGTTCCGATCCGCCTATCAGGAATTTGGTCCATGGGAAGACGTGGGTACTGTCACTGCAGGTACCTCCGGATCTACCTGGGACTATTCGGGCGGTCAATACGTGTGGCGCGACAATACGGCAGTTGCCGGGTTCCGGTACTTTTACAATGTGCGGGCTTTCGCCAAACCGCGCAGTTCATGGAGCAATGGCATGTCGAGTATGGGTGATTTGCCCGAAGAAGTGCAGGGGCACTTACAGGCTGGACTCGAAGGTGGATATTCTGCCCCCGAGCAGCGCGTGAATCTGGATCTCAGTCCGTTTCAGCCGGGTCTGGCGCCGTCATGGCCGGAAAAGCGCGTGCGCGTGGTGCCCAATCCGTTCAGTTTGTCGGAAGCGGCTTATAATTACCAGAGTTCTAAAAAGATCCGCTTTCTGGGATTGCCCCCCAAAAGCCGCGTGCTGATCTTCAATGTGGCGGGCGATATTGTGGGTGAAATCCTGCACGACGATGCGAGTTCTGGCGAAGCGTCGTGGTTCCAAATTGAACGCAATGTGACTTCGCCTGATGTGGCCAGCGGAATTTATTTTTACGTCGTTGAATCGCTGACGCCCGAAAGTATGGGGCAAACGGTGACGGGGACGTTTTACATTTTGAGATAAGGAGCCTGACATGAATAAACGAATATTGCTGGTGCTAATGCTGGTGGTCGGGCTGATGACAGGACCGGCCTTTGCCCAGTCAGATTTTGGCGAATACGGTACGATTTTGCCGGTGAAGGGCCAGTCGTCGCTGGCATTTCTCAAAATCGGTGCATCGCCCCGTGCCGTGGCTATGGGCGAAGCCTTTGTCGCGATGAACGGCGGTATTGACGCGTCTTTTTACAATCCCGGCGCACTGGGATTTGTTTCGGGCGGCGAATACGCGCTGTCCTACACGCGCTGGCTGGTCAATTCGGGATTGTATTCGGGGGCATTGGCTTATAAATGGGGCGGCAATACGTTTGGCGTTTCCATTGTGAGTTTTGTGCCCGAAGAGGTGGAGGAGACGACGATCTTTCAAGCCACAGGTACCGGGCGCATGATCCAGGGCGGCGATACGGCCATTGGGTTTATGTTTGCGCGTCAGATGACCGATAAAGTGTCCTGGGGTGTGCAGGCGCGGTGGGTGCAGGAAGATCTGGTGCTCAAAACGACGAGTACCTTTCAGTTTGACCTGGGTATTTCGGCATATACGGGCTATCGCAGTTTGCGTATTGCTGCTGCCGCGCGCAATGTGGGTGCCGATATTACTGTGGAAACCGAGCAGTATTCACCGCCGATCAATTTCAATTTTGGCCTGGCAGGTGAGGTCTATGGCGAACAGGGCGATCCGACGTATTTGACGCTTGCGGCCGAGACCATTATGGCTACTGATTACGGTCAGCGGTGGAATTTTGGCGGTGAGCTTTGGATTTCCAATATGCTCGCATTGCGCGGTGGATATAAGGTCAACTACGACGTGGAGGATTACAGTTTGGGCGCTGGCCTGAAGTACGATTTTGGCGGGCGCGATATCCGCGTGGATCTGTCGTATAGCGATGGCGGCGTGTATTTCGATGCGCCGTTGCGCCTGGCTGTTAGTGGGTCGTTTTGATAGCGGTCTGTGAGTGGATCGCTGATAGATCCTGAACCACAACCGGTGTGTGCAGGGGATGGATACCTTGCACACACTTTCTTTTTGAGGTACATTGCGCGGGAGTCCCCTACTTTTTTGAGAGATTGCGATGGCCGAATTGAAAGCGATGGATCGGGATTTGCACCCGGAGAGCAAACACTTGAGCGTGACCACACGCGCCTTTTGCGTGGGGATTGCGGTGACGTTCCTGGTGAATCTGTTGCCCGCTTATTCGGCCTATATCGTGCATTCGTCGCGCATGGTTTTTGCCCATTTGCCGATGGCGACTATGGTGGTTTTCACGGTGCTGGCGTGGCCGTTGAATGTTCTGGTGGCGCAGGTAAAGCCGCAGTGGGCACTGTCGCGGGGCGAGATGGTGGTGGTTTTTTCGATGGGGTGGATTGCAGGGGCTGTGCCAGCGGCGAATTTTATGGGTTTGTTTATTGGGGGGATTGCTGCGCCTTATTATTACGCCTCGCCCGAGAATCAGTGGGGCGATTATTTGCTGGATGGGTTGCCCAAATGGGCTGCGCCGCCCAATCACGCCAATCAGATGACGTATTTTTTTGAGGGCAAGCCTCCTGGCGTTGATATTCCCTGGGATGCGTGGATGACGCCGCTTGTGTGGTGGGGTGTTTTTCTCATTGCACTGGCGCTGGTGAGCGTGGCGCTGATGGCTGTGTTGCGGCGGCAGTGGGTGGATCGAGAACGTCTGCCTTTTCCCCTGGCTGAAGCACCGCTGACGATGTTGGAAGAGGTTGAGGCAGGAAAATACAGGCTTCTGTATTCTCGTTTGTTTTGGGCTGGTGTGACTATTCCCGTGGTTGTGGTGGTGTGGAATATCGTGGGTTATTTCTGGCACACATTTCCACCTATTCCGTTGATGGATAGATGGGCGCTGCCAATTGGGCGCGGGTTTCCCGCTATTCCGATCAAGTTCAATTTTTTTGTTCTGGGATTCGCGTTTTTTACCAATCTCGATGTGTTGTTCAGTTTGTGGTTTTTCTACGCGCTGGGTATTGTGCAAACCGGTGTTTTTGATCGATTGGGATATTCTATTGGCGCGTCCGATATCTGGGGGTCTCGCGGCGGTGCTGCGATGGGATGGCAGGCGATGGGGGCTTTTTTTGCATTTACGGCGTTGAGTATGTGGATGGCGCGCGCGCATTTGCGGGATGTGTGGCGCAAGGCGATGCGCGGCGATGATGCTGTGGACGACTCGAATGAACTGTTGTCTTATCGGGCAGCGGTGTGGGGGATTATTGTGGGGGCGGCGTTTCTCTTTTTCTGGTTGTGGCATTCGGGCATGTCCGCGCTCGTGGCCGGTGTTTTTCTTTTTGCGTTGATTTTGATGACGGTGGGGGTGACGCGGTTTGTGGCCGAGTCGGGTTTGGCTTATGCGCGGATGCCCATTACGCCGCAAAGTTTCACGTTTTATACGATTGGTATTCGGCAGATGGATACCAATAGTGCCGCGTCTCTGGCGCTGTCTTATTCGACGTTTGGCCTGGGCAATACTTTTGGCGCTTCTACACTGGCACATATCGCGCAGATGGGGGCGAGGCTCAAGCTCAAGACCCGGTCGCTGTTCTGGACAACGATGTGCGCTCTGGTGGTGTCGATGGTTATTTCGGCGGTGTTCACGCTTTATCTGGGGTATATGCACGGCGCGTACAATTTTAATGTTTATACGTTTAATTCAGGGAATGTGGTAATTTTCAGCAATGTGGTGAAGAAATTGCAAAATCCCTTTGGCATCAGTCTGGACAGGCTGATGTTTTTTGGTATTGGCGCAGGTCTCACTGTTTTGTGTAGTTTTTTGCGCTATCGGTTTTTGAGGTGGCCGTTGAGTCCTATTGGGTTGACGGTGTTTACTACGGGTATTTTGCAGCGGCAGGTGTTTACGGTTTTTGTGGCGTGGACGGTTAAGTCCGTTTTGTTGAAGATTGGCGGTATTGGACTTTATCGCCAGTCCCTACCCTTGTTTATGGGGCTGATGCTCGGTTATGTTCTGGGTATTGGGCTGATTTTTATTGTGGATGTGTTGTTTTTCTTTGGGCAAGGGCATCTTGTGCATCACTGGTGATGGTAACCGGAGAATTTCTCTATGAGTGAAACATCGGTTGAATACGTTGTGATTGGATGTTATTTGGCCGTGCTGGTTGGGGTGGGGATGGTGTTTCGCCGTTTTAATGAAAATGTGAGTGATTATTTTCGAAACGGTTGTAAGGGCACCTGGTGGCTGGTGGGGTCGAGTGCGTTTATGACGGCGTTTAGTGCGTGGACTTTTTCGGGTGCAGCGGGTGCGGCTTATGAAGCGGGCTGGAGTGTGCTGGTGATTTATCTGGCAAATTCAGTGGGTTTTGCGATTAACGGTTTGTTTCTCGCCAAATGGTTTCGACAGATCAGGGCGATTACGGGTCCCGAGGTTATCCGCCTGCGCTTTGGTATTTCGACGCAACAATTTTACGCGTGGATGTCATTTGTGATGCAAACCTTGTATTCGTCGCTGCATCTTCTGGGGTTGGCGATTTTCTGTTCGGCGGTGTTTGGATATAAAATTGAGCAGGTGATCGTGGTGGTGGGCGCGGTGGTGTTGATCTATTCGCTGATTGGGGGTAGCTGGGCGGTGACGGCTACGGATTTTCTGCAGACGCTTATCCTCATTCCGATTACTATTCTGGTGGGTGTGTTGTGTCTGGTAAAGCTCGGCGGCGTGGGTGCTTTGTTTCAGGGCATTCAGAATATGGGGTTGTCGTCGGCTTATGGTGTGTTTAACGCACCTGACCAGTTTCCGTTGCGGGCTTATACGTATGCGTGGGCTGTAGCGATGTTGCTGAAGAATGTGATTGGATACAATACGCTTACGTCGGCACAGCGGTATTTTCTGGTGAAGGATGGACGCGAGGCGCAGAAAGCTGCGTGGCTGGGCTTTGTGCTGATGACGGCGGGTGCTTTTATCTGGTTTATTCCGCCGATGACTGCGCGGCTTTTGTTTCACGCCGAGGTGATGGCGGTCGATATTCCCAAGGCTGCGGAAGCTGCGTATGCGATTGCGAGTTTGAATGTGTTGCCGCTGGGTATGACGGGGCTGATGGTGGTGGCGATGTTTGCGGCGACGATGAGTTCGATGGATTCGGGGTTGAACCGCAATGCGGCGATTTTTACGAATGATATTTATCCGACGCTGTGCCGGTTGTTTGGGAGAGCGTCTGTTAAGGGCAAGAGCCTGATGCGGTTGGGACAGGTGTTTTCAGCGGTGTTTGGGGTGTGTATTGTGAGTATTGCCACGTATTTTGCAAATACTGAGGGCAGAGGGGTGTTTGAACATATGTTGAATATCGGCGCTTTGCTGGCACTGCCGATGGCTGTGCCTGCGTTGATGGGGCTGTTTATTCGCACGTCGCCGAGTTGGGCGGCGATTGTGACGGTGTGTGTGACGCTGATTCCATCGGCATTCGGATTTTTCAGCGCGGAACTCTTTGGCGAGACCTGGTCATTTCAGCAGAAGGTGTTTATCAATCTCACTGTGGGGATAGTGGTTTATTTGTTGACGATGCCGTTCTGGAATCGCACGCCGGAAGTTTATAAGAGGCAGGCGCAGGACTTTTTTGATCGCATGCTGACACCGGTTGATTTTGAGAAAGAGATCGGCATACCAAATGATTTGCGCCAGCTCAAAATTATCGGTAGTTTTGCTGCGGTTATTGGTGGGGTGATTTGTACGCTCGTTTTGTTGCCCAATCCACTGATCGGACGTCTGGGGATTTTGTTTGTGGGCGGTTTTGTGCTGGGCGTTGGCGGTGTGTTTATATGGTTGGGAAAGCGCAGTGAGTTGGAGACTTCGCGGATTGAGGCGGCGGATTGACGGGATGGATAGGCGATAACAATCAATGTAGGGGCGGTGCCCCTGTGCCCGCCCGTAGGTCTGAGAGTTTCTGAAGGAGGCATTGGTGAAAGCAGCACACGTTGTCGCTCATCGGCAGATTGAGATGTTTGAGGCCGATGAGCCGAATATTGAGGATTTTCCAAAGGGATCGATAAAGGTTAAGGCGCATATGACCGCGATTTGTGGGTCGGATTCGCCAAAGTTTGTATTGAAACAGCCGGACGCAGTGTATCCGATGAATATCGGGACTTCGATTCACGAGTGTATTGGGACGGTGGTTGCGTCGTCGTCGAATCGGTTTCAACCCGGGGATTTTGTGCAGGCGCGGCCCACGGCGGGTATTGGTGGGTTGGCTGAGTATTATATTTCGAGCGAAAGAGTGGGGGTGCATCTCGCAGATTATAAACCGCTCGATGAATTGTTGATGTCACAGCCTCTCGGGACGGTGATTTGGGCGTGTCGCAAGTTGGGTAATATTCTCAATCAGGATGCTGTGGTGGTGGGGCAGGGGCCAATGGGTTTGTTGATGACGCATTTGTTGAGCAATTTGGGGGCGAAGACCGTTGTTGCTGTGGATACGGTCGATTTTCGTCTTGAGGCGGCCAAAAAGATGCGGGCGACCCATGTGGTAAATCCCGATAGGGAAGATGTGGTGGCTGTTGTGAGAGAAATTACGGATGGGCGGATGGCCGATCTGGTGGTGGAGATTGTGGGGCACAATCAGGATACGGTCAATTTGTGTCTGAATTTAACCAAGCGTCTGGGTACAGTGCTGGCGTTTGGTGTGCCCGATGACGATGTGTATGCGTTTAATTATCGCGCTTTTTTCAGTAAGAATGTGACGCTGGTCGGCTCTGTGGGGCCAGATTCGTTGAATGATTATCCCCTGGCTATGGATATGATCGCACAGGGACGCATCGATGTCTCGCCGATTATCACACACCATTTGCCGTTTACAGAGGTGCAAAAGGGTTTTGAATTGTTTATCGATCATCGCGACGAGGCGATTAAGGTTGTGCTGGATTATGAATAGGAGGTTGCCATGCAGATGACCAAAGCTCAAAAGCAGCAGTTTTTCGAAGAGGGATATGTGCTTGTGCGAGGTGCTGTGCCAAAGTTGATGGCCGATCAAGCGCGCAGGGCTATTAATCGGCATATGCGTTATCGCGTGATGCAACAGGGACGAAATCCGGGGTTGAGCAATGAGCCGGTGATTACAGATTTGTTTAATAAATCGCCGCTTTGGGGTCTGTGCGAGTCAGTTGTGGGAAAGGGGCAGTTGATCCAGCCGCAGGGAGGCAATGTGAAGCTCAATTTTCCCGATGCAGAGGAGCGCCCACTGACGCGAGGGCATCTGGATTTGGGCGGGAAGCTGAAGGATGGGTTGCTGAGTCGCGGTATGACGCTGCTCGTTGTGATTCTGGTTCACGATGTTCCAAGGCCCTTTATGGGCAATTTCTGTTTTTGGCCCGGGTCCCATCGCGCTTATGAGGCGACGTTTCAAAAAGATCCCAATTATGTGGAGACGGCAAAGGCCAATCGCCGGATTCCCGATATCGATTTGCCGCATGGGCCGATTCAGTTTATGGGCGAAGCAGGCGATGCGGTGATCTGCCATCACCAGATGTATCACAATGGAGGACCAAATCATTCGCCCGATATCCGTTATGCCGTGATTTTCAGACCCCGACACGTCAACTCGAGAGAAAATAGCACGGATACTATGGCCGATATCTGGCGCGAGTTTGAAGGGTTGAATGATCTGAAAGAAGAGGCGATGGCGGTTTAGAGATTTATTTCGTCATGGTTCACCCGATGGACAAAAGGTTCCCCCCCGATGACAAGAACCCAAGGGGTTCTCTCCATTAAGGAGTAGTCGGGGGGGTCATTTTTTTCCGGCGATTCTGTGATGACTTGTCACAGCTTGTCATAGCTCCATGTCACAGCTTGTCATAGCTCCTGAGTCAAGCTATCCATCATTGAACACATATCGTTTGCCAGGGTCCGTTGGACTCGTTGCTTTTTCTTTTATTATCCCTTGTTCTATCATGGCACGAATGTCTCGCTGAAGTGACCGGCGATTGACGTCGGGGCAAAGGTGCTCAAAGTCCTGAATGGTCAAACTACCATGTTCGACAATGTGGCTAAGTGCCCTGGCCTGACGATCGGGCAGACCTCGTTCCTTGATGAGGATATCCCGTCGGATGGTCCGTTCTCCAAGCCTCCTGACTTCGGCAAGCTGAGTAGATAGCCCTTCTACGAAATACTCCAGCCAGTCAGTCAGATCCATACCGCTTTCCCGAACGCTTTGAATCGCCTGGTAGAAGGCGACCCGGTCCCGGTCATAGTATTCGCTGATCGTGAACAGGCGTTTGAAGTCATATCCGGCACGATAGAGGCACAGAGTGGAGAGCAGGCGGGAGGTGCGACCATTGCCGTCCAAGAACGGATGGATATGCACAAGCTGAAACTGTGCAATTCCGCTCATTAGCACGGGATGGACTTCCTGCTCCCGCTGGATCCAGTCCACCAATTCCGCCATCAGGATTGGCACATCGTAAGCTGGTGGTGGCTCATAGATGATCTCCCCGGTGAGGGAGTTTACCACATAATTCTGGATCTTCCGATACGCGCCGGGACCCGCTATGCCGCCGCGCACACCTTCAACCAGACGCCTGTGGATTTCTCGAATCAATCCCTCTGTGATCGGGCCGCCATCCGAAATATATTCGGATACGAATTCGAATGCTTTCCGATAGTTGAGCAATTCCTTCACATCTTCTGGGTTGGCATCCGGTACAGGGCGCCCCGCCAGCAGCAGGCGGGATTGGTCCAGCGTGAGGTGCGTTCCCTCAATATGCGTGGTGTGGTGCGCTTCCAGAAGCAAGGCGCGCTGCCCCATTTCCTGCACCCACTGCTCTGATAGCATAGCTGCTTCCAGGAAGCCTCGAGCGCGTTCGATGTGTGTCAGTCCGCTGGTGATGGGATGAGTCGTTGTGAAGACCGGTCTAAAGCCGTTACTCATTGGCAAGCCTTTCAAGTATTCCAGGATTTTATACGAGCAACAATTTCTTTCATCTGTTCTTTCCAATCAAATCGGTCCGCCATTATGTCGTTCGTCATGTGCGGAACGCTTGACCTGGCTAAATCTACCTTATCGACATTGCGCTTCTTCAGGTTAGCTTCAATGTATGACTCGGAACATGCTTTTTTACGGGGAAAAAAGTTCTCATACTGTTCAGGATCACGAAGTCCTGAAAGGTCTAATGCCTTCTCGAGGACAGAGCCGGGAATATAATTTTCAATTTCCTTAGCACTGGTTATCCAAATATGAGCGTCAGGAATTGTTTTTACCTCCCTATTAATCCTCTTCACCCTCCCCTTTATATCAGAATCTTTGTCAGTTTGATCCCCATCACATACAACGATGATGTTTGGATTAACCTGGAGCAGATTCACAAGATCGGTTTCGGCTTCCTCGGGAGCCTTGAATTGTGTCCGTGCCAAAAGCGACCCACCGTAGAATGCACATTGATAATCCCGACCCTCCTGAAAACGACCATCCGAGTAGAGGTCAATCCAGCGATTGAGATAAATTCGGTCCGATGGACCTTCCACCCAAACGATGCCATTTGCCTGGAGCAAATCCGATGGCTTTGCACCCAATTCGGATACCACTCCGAGGCGATCAAAGTGAGCAGAAATAGGTATCGTACGAGCCGATTCGCCATCATGTAGAACGTGGATTATTTGAGCATTCTTCGAGACACTAAAGAAGTCTAATGCCGTGCTCGAATGAGTTGTCAAAAAAATATGTGTCTTTTCATTGGTGGCGTATTCTTCAATATACTGAAAAAGCCGCCGCAGGAGTGCTGGATGAAGATTGTTTTCAAGTTCTTCGAAAGCGAATACAAAATCAGATTTGTTTCTGTTTTCCTCTATTTTAGCCTTGGGCACGACCAATAAATTTAGTAGAACCAGAAGAATGGTCTTCAGTCCACTTCCCGATTTGCTTAAGGGGATCAGCCCCTTTTTATCTTCACGGAGATATATCTCCCAATGGTCTTTTGAGCCATCGGTTTTTTCATCATCATGGACTTTCATTGTAATTTCTGAAAACTCGCCGTCATTTCCGAAAACGAAATTCAGGGCTTCCAGGAGTTCCCGCTTGATTACCCCTTCCGGGAATTCCTCGTTGGCGGTATGAAGGAAACGCTGTACTATGTTGGTAGCTCCGTTTCCATCCGGTTCGAGTGTTAGGTTAGCCGTCGCTGACTCGGTTTTAATGTCTCGGTCTGCGAGAAGTCTGCGAAATGAATGATAGTTAAATTGGCGAGATGCGTTCTGTAGGACCTGTTTAATGCCTGAGAGTCGGGCATTGGTTGAGCTTTCACCATAAGGGGAGTTCAAGTTGAAATCGTCGGGGAATACCATGTTAGATATGTCCCTGTTTGCGTCAACCTCCCAGGTTATCGGAATATCGACAAAATGTCGTCCGTGTACCTGCCAGTGATTTCTTCCTGATGCATGATCTATGTGATTTTCGAGAAACGCACTTCTCAATGACTCCTCGTCTAATACGCCACTACATCGATATTGCCAACCTTGGTCGTTGTGTAGGCCGACGCATAATGCTTCAATCAAATCCAGAAGGTGTGATTTTCCAGAGTTATTACGTCCGATGATGACGTTGATCGGTTTAAGTGTGTCGAAGCCAGCCCACTCTTTTTTGAAACAACTATGTCCCTTGAAGTGTATGGAATCAATATTCACGGTGAATTTTTCCTTCCGCACGTCATTTCATTCGTTACAGTATTAGTGATGAGGCAGTTCAATACGCTAATTTCTGAGTGTATCGTATATTGTATAGACTGTCAACGATTATTTCTAATTTGATGTCCAATTCGTCTAAGTCGATAGGGAATCGATACTTCTGTTTTACGACATAGAGCAGGGGATTTTTTCGCATTGACACGCGGGGTTCTGTCGTCTATTATGCGAGGGGTTTTTTCAGGAGGGATTTGCGATGCAGAGTAAGATATTGGGCAGAACGGGGTTGGAGGTTCCAATCGTCAGTTTTGGCACGGCATTTCTCGCTCGTGTGATGGGGGCAGATGGTCATTTTTTGCCGGGTGTCGATGAAGATGTGGGCGTAGAGAATGTGGTGGCTGCTATTGAGGCGGGATGTACGCTGGTCGATACAGCGCCGCTTTACGGGAATACCGTGAGCGAGAAAATTATTGGTCGCGCGTTGCGCGAACGCCCTGATCTGGCTGAAAAGTGTACGGTGACGACAAAGGTGGGAAGATCGGGAAATGAATACGATTTCTCTTTCGACGGGGTGATGCAGCAGGTGGAAGACAGCCAGGAGCGGTTGGGGCTGGATGCGTTTGACGTGCTGTACATTCACGATCCGATGGATTTTCCCATGCAGCAGGTGATGGCAAAAGATGGCGCGCTTGGGGCGTTGCGAAAATTGCAGGATGAAGGTGTGGTGCGCTTTGTCGGTATTGCGGCGAATGATCCCGATTCAAATGGTCCCTATATTGATACGGGCGAGTTTGATGCTTCGGTGGTTCCCGATGCATGGAGTTTGTTGAACCGCACGGCGGATACATTCATTTTTCCCGGTGCCGAAAAACACAATGTGGGCATTGCGCTTGCTACGCCTCTGGAGCGCGGTTTGCTGGCGACGGGCCCCTTGCCCGGGCATTCTTATGTGAATCGCAATTTTAGTCAGGCTATTTTGGACCGCGTTGGGAGGATAAAAGCGCTTTGCGACGATTATGGATTTCCACTAGTGGCTGCCTCGCTGCAGTGGTGTACAAGACATCCGTTGATTGCAACGGCGATTTGCGGGGGGCGAAACAAAGAGGAGACGATTCAAAATGCCGAAGCTGGCAGTATTGAAATTCCCGAAGCGTTTTGGGATGATCTGGAGCCGTTGATCCAGGATTGGGATCAGGGACATGTGGTGAAGGTGGGAAAGACGTGAGAAGTGTGAAGTGAATTGGTCAGTAGGGGCGACCCCCTGTGGTCGCCCGATGACCTGGGCGGGCTGACCGCTGATAGCTGATAGCTTTTTTACAGGAGATTACCATGACAGAGCAGGAGATTTTGAAGGAACTGGAGAATTTCGATACGCCGTCTATTACAAATGTGGTGGCGACGTATCCGAGTAATCCGTTGTGTTTGGGGCTTTACAATCCGTGGGTTGAGAATTGGTACACGGATCAGACGATTAAGTGTATGTATCCAGAACTCGGCGCGCGGTGCGGGTATGCAGTGACGTGTACTTTTGGGTTGCCGGATGCGGGATTTAGCCGGTTGTCGTTTATGGATGTGTCCGAGGCACTGGATGCGTCGCCAAAGCCGACGATACTGGCGCTGGAGCAGAAGTTTCCGCCGGAGATTGCGGGTAAGGTGGGGCTTGCGGGCGGCAATATGACGACGACGATGAAAGCGTTGGGGTGCGTGGGGTGTGTGTCAAATGGACCGTCGAGGGATATCGATGAGATCCGTCCGATGGAGTTTCAGTATTTGCTGACGGGTATATCGCCGGGCCATGGCGATCAGGCTGTACAGGCGGTGAATGTGCCGGTGTCGATTTGCGGGATGGATGTTGCGCCTGGCGAGATTATTCACATGGATGAAAATGGCGCGGTTAAGTTTCCCGCAGATCGGATGGCGGAGGTGCTGGCGAATGTGAAGGAACTGATCGCAGGGGAAGAGGCGCTTCAAGAGCGCGTTAAAAAGGCGACCAATATCGCCGAATTGCGTGCGGCTTATCGCGGTGAAGAATACGGAGACGATGAGGAAGAATAAATGAAAAG
Organism: Gemmatimonadota bacterium; assembly: GCA_009838845.1. Taxonomy (NCBI): domain Bacteria; kingdom Pseudomonadati; phylum Gemmatimonadota; species Gemmatimonadota bacterium. The sequence continues at coordinate 35,965 of VXRD01000166.1, forward strand.
ATCAAGGCGGGATCCATGAAACGCGTGTTGATCTACCTTCTCGGTGCAGTGATTGTCGTTGCCGCAGTTTTCGCCTACCTGTTTTTTCACCCCGATATTGTAGCTCGGGTCTTTTTTGGAGCGGTTCCCTTACCAGTAGAGATCAATCTCAAGCACGCTCACGACCTGCCTGCTGCCGACGAGAAGACCGTGGCCATCGTGGCGGCTGCAAGGCTCTTTCTGGACTCACTGGACGACAATCAGAGACAAGCGGCGACATATCGGTTTACCGATAACGCACAGCGCTCAAACTGGTCCAACTTTCCTGAGGGTATGGTTCCGCGTGGTGGTGTAAAGCTCGGTGTTCTCTCTGCAATACAGCGGGCGAATCTCGATAAGTTCCTTGACGAACTCTTGAGTGAAGACGGTATGAAAAATATCACCTATCAACTGGCTGCAGCAGACTTACTGATCTCAGGAGACCTGTTCGGCGTCATGAAATACGGCAGTGAATACTTTTACGCTGCATTTCTCGGTGAACCGTCAAGTACAGAACCCTGGATGTTCCAGTTCGGTGGGCACCATCTCGCAATAAACGCCACAGTATTCGGACCGAACGTTTCCTTTTCACCGATGCTGACTGGCGGCCAACCGCTGCACTTGCGCCTTGACGGTGACGAAATCTTCATTACGCAGAGGGAAACTGCGGCAGCGCAAGCGTTCATGGATAGCCTTACGGACGAACAGAAAGGACAAGCCGTTCGTGCAGAGCAGCCCATCGACCTCTTGCTGGGGCCGGGAAAGTATGGTGCAACAGTTGCGCCGGAAGGCATTAAGGGAAGCGAACTTACAGCTATGCAGAGAACGTTACTCCTGGATGTGATCGAGGCCCGTTTGGGTTTCATGAACAATGACGACTATGCTGAGAAAATGAAAACCGTGGTGGCCGAGATCGAGGACACATACTTTGGATGGTGGGGGCGGCAGGGTGTCCTGGGCGCCGCGTATTTCCGCGTGACCAGCCCGTCCATGGTAATCGAATACGCGGTTCAAAACGG